>NZ_BAAHBM010000215.1:0-505 GCF_054776675.1 Angustibacter aerolatus | reverse complement strand
TGCCCGGCGGCGCGCGCGACCTGCTCGAGGCGGAGGGCGGTCCGCGCGCCCAGGCTGGCGGTGAGGCCGGCGGCACGCGTGGCGACGGCACCCGCACCGCCGGTCAGCGCGCCGAGCACGGCGTCGGGCACCGCGCCGGCCACCGTGAGGCCGGGATCGTCCTGCACGCCGTCCCACGCGGCCCGGGCGGTCGCGGTCGGGTGCTGCCACCACGACCGCGCTCCCTCGCTCAGCGCACCTGCCGTCGCGCCGACGAGCTGGTTGCGGTCGTGCAGCGCGCCGAGCGGGTTCACGAGCTGACGCAGCGTGTTCTGCTCGGCCACGACCGCCGCCCCCTGCAGCGCCCAGGTACCCGTGGCGGCCTGCACGTCGCCGCCGAACCCCTGCAGGGTCTCGGTCGCCCGGCCGAACCAGCCGGGGGCGTCGCGGGCGCGGTCGGCCGCCCGGCGCAGCGCCGCGGCGGCGCGGCCGCCGCTGCGGTGCACCGTGGCGCGGGCCTCGTCGG
>NZ_BAAHBM010000214.1:0-521 GCF_054776675.1 Angustibacter aerolatus | reverse complement strand
CCGCTGCCGCTCGTCGCGCTGCAGGCCGTGCTGCTGGCGCTGGTGGCGCTCGGCTCGGTGGGTGCGTCGGTCGCCGAGCAGCGTCGTCCGGACGTCGCGCTGGCCAGGCTGCGCGGACGCCGACCGCTGGCCGCCGCCGCCACGGTGGTGGGCGACCTGGCGCTCGTGTCGGTGCTCGGCTGCCTGCTCGGTGGCCTCGCGGGGTGGGCGCTGGCCCGGGTCGTCGCCGCCTGGTGGCTGCCCGACGACGTCCCCCTCCCGCTCGACGGCCTGCTGCTGCTCGCGGTGGCCGCCGCCGCCGCCCTCGCCGTGGTGACGGTCGTGGTGACCGCCGCGCCGTCCGTGCGCGAGCCGCTCACCCAGCTGCTGCGCAGCGTGCCGCCGCGCGGGTCGGCGGTGCGCGCGGGGCTGCTCGACGGGCTCGTCGTGGCGCTGGCCGCCGCCGGCCTGGTGTCGCTGCTCACCGGTGACGCCGCCTCCCCGGACGCGCTGCTCGCCCCCGGCCTGCTCGCGCTGGCCGG
>NZ_BAAHBM010000213.1:0-534 GCF_054776675.1 Angustibacter aerolatus | reverse complement strand
ATCACACTTTAGCTGTACAAAAAGGTATAAATCTAGGAGTAATATTATTTATAGTATCTGAAGCGTTATTTTTTATGGCTATTTTTTGAGCATTTTTTCATAGTGCATTAACACCTACTGTAGAACTAGGAGCTCAATGACCTCCTATGGGGATAGAACCTATAAATCCTTTTGAATTACCTTTACTTAATACAGTTATATTATTATCTAGTGGTGCAACAGTTACTTATGGACATCATTCTTTAATTCAAGGTAATAGAAAAGGAAGTTTATATGGTACTCTATTTACAGTAATATTAGCTATAATATTTACTATATTTCAAGGTATAGAATATAGTGTATCTTCTTTTACTATAAGCGACGGTGCATTTGGAACATGTTTCTTTTTTGGAACAGGTTTCCACGGATTACACGTTATAATTGGTACAATATTTTTATCCGTAGGATTATGAAGAATATATGCGTATCATTCCACGGATCATCACCATGCAGGTTATGAAGCTGGTATATTATATTGACACTTTGTAGACGTAG
>NZ_BAAHBM010000212.1:0-548 GCF_054776675.1 Angustibacter aerolatus | reverse complement strand
GCCCGGACCGCCCGGACCGCCCGGACCGCCCGGACCGCCCGGACCGCCCGGACCGCCCGGACCGCCCGGACCGCCCGCAGCGCCTGCGTCGCCAGGACCCGGTGCAGCACCGCGCACCGAGGTGCCCGCGCCGAGGTCGTCGCGGTGCGCATGCACCAGCAGACCGGCGAGCCCGGGCTGCGCGACGAGCAGCTCGAGCGCCGTGTCGGGTGGCAGGGACTCGACGAGGCGCAGCGCCTCGGGCAGCGCGGCGGAGCCCAGCGAGCGGGCGTCGGCCGCCGCGGGGAGCGCGCTGGTGGCGGCCGACCAGACGCCGCCCGGGTCGTCGGCGGCGGCGGCCACCGCGTCGGCGACCCGCCGCTCGAGCCCGGCGCAGGCGTGCAGCAGCACGACGACCAGGGCGGCGAGATCGCGCAGCGCCTCGACGAGGTGCAGCCGCTGGTGCAGCGCTGCCCGCAGCGCCGGCCCGGCACCCGGGGCGGCGCCGGCCTGCACGACCGGCGCCGTGCCGACCTCGACGCGGTCGGCCAGCCGGCGCGCCGTCGGGG
>NZ_BAAHBM010000211.1:0-557 GCF_054776675.1 Angustibacter aerolatus | reverse complement strand
GCCTGGCTGCGGCGCCCGGCCGCTGCCAGCGCGGTGACCAGGAGCTCGCCGGCCCGTTCCTGCAGCGGGTCGGCGTGCACGACGTCCTCGACGGCGGCCGCGGCGTCCTGCGGGCGCTGCAGCGCCAGCAGCAGACCCGCGTTCTGCTCCGACAGCGCGACGCGCAGGTTGTGCAGCTCGCTCCGCAGCATCTCGGCGCCCGGCCCGGGCACCCCGAGCAGGGTCTCCCCGCGCCAGCTGGCCAGCACCGTCGTCAGCACCTGCGCCGCCCGCTCGGGCTCGCCGTCGGCGACCAGGCGGGAGGCCTCCGCCGCCGCGGCGCGCGCTGCCGCGACGTCGCTGCCGCCGTCCAGCTGCAGCTGGTACCCGCCGCCCGACGTCCGGACCAGCGCCTCCTGGCCGAGCAGCCGCCGCAGACCCCACACGTACGTGTTCAGCGACGCCTCGGGTCGGTCCGGTGGTTCCTCGCCCCACACCGCGTCGACCAGCTGCGAGGTCGACCAGACACGGCCCGGTTCGGCGGCCAGGCAGGCCAGCACCGCCTGCCGCAGCGGGGG
>NZ_BAAHBM010000210.1:0-577 GCF_054776675.1 Angustibacter aerolatus | reverse complement strand
GAGTGGCGCGGACCGGCGTACGCCGACGCCGGCGACTGGGCGCGGGCCGAGCGCGGACGGCTCGCCGAGCTGCGCTCCACGGCGGTCGAGCAGCTGGCCCGTGCGCGGCTCGACCTCGGCGCAGCGGCCGAGGCCGTACCCGACCTCGACGCACACGTCGGCGAGCACCCCTGGCGCGAGGAGGGCTGGGCGCTGCTCGCCCTCGCGCTGTACCGGTGCGACCGGCAGGGCGACGCGCTCGCGGTGCTGCGGCGCGCCCGGGCACGGCTCGCCGACGAGCTGGGCGTCGAGCCCGGCCCGCGCCTGGCCACGCTGGAGACCGACGTCCTGCGGCGGGCCGCGCACCTCGACCCGCCCCGCGGTGCAGCCGCGGGGGTCTGGGCGGCGGCGTCGGCCTCGCTCGACCGCGTGCGCAGCAGTCCGCGGGCGCGGCTGGAGTCGACGGTCGGCCTGCTCGGCTCGCTGGCCCTGAGCGGTGCCGACGGGCTGCGGGCGGTGCGCGAGCAGCGGGTGGCCGCGATCCTCGCCGCCGAGGAGCTCGGCGACCCGGCGCTCACCGCCCGCGTGCTCGGCGGCC
>NZ_BAAHBM010000209.1:0-605 GCF_054776675.1 Angustibacter aerolatus | reverse complement strand
GCCCGGCCGGGCCGCCGCGGCGCACCGCCAGCCGCGAGAGCGCGAACTGCAGGTGCGCCAGCTCGTCCTGCACGTCGCGCAGCGCGCACAGCCGGTGCAGCCGCACCCGGCCGGCCGGGTCGAGGGTGACGGCCCGCACCTCGCCGTCGAGGGCGACCAGCTCGACGAGCACGGCGTCGGACGCCTCGAGCGCCTCGGTGAGCCGGGCGGCGGGCACCGCGGGCACCGGCCTCGACCAGGCGCCGGGTGGTGCGAGGCGTGCCAGCCGGGCCACCTCCCGCTCGGCGTCGACGCGGGCGGAGTCGAGCGCGCGAGGCACGCCGTCCGGTCGCATGCGGGCCGCGGCGACGTCGGCGCCCGCCCTGCGCAGCCGTTCGAGCGCAGCCGAGAGCAGCGGGTCGGCGGGCGGGCGCACCGGGCCACCCCGCTCCGAGCGCGCGCGCCACCGCTCGACCCAGGCCAGCACGGACGCCGGCGACCCCTGCTCGATCGTCAGCCGCAGGCCGAGCTCGCCGACCTGGCGGCCGAGCGTGCGCACCTGCGCCTGCAGGTCGGAGGCACCCAGCACGGCCCGGTGCCGCTCGAGCCCGTCGAGCGCCGAGCGG
>NZ_BAAHBM010000208.1:0-637 GCF_054776675.1 Angustibacter aerolatus | reverse complement strand
GGAATGCTATATCAAGAGAAGCATTAGCTAAAACTACACCACTTAATCCACCTATAGTGAACATAAATACAAAACCTATTCCAAATAACATAGAAGGTGTTAATTTAATAGATCCTCCGTAGCATGTAGCTAATCATGAGAATATTTTAATTCCAGTAGGAACAGCTATTATTAATGTAGCAGCTGTAAAGTAAGCTCTAGTATCTACATCTAAACCAACAGTATACATATGATGACTTCAAACAATGAATCCTAAAATACCTATCGACATCATAGCATATACCATTCCTATATACCCAAATATACTTTTATTAGAGTTGGCTGCAATAGTTGTACTTATTATACCAAAACCTGGTACAATTAAAATATAAACCTCAGGATGACCAAAAAATCAAAATAGATGTTGAAATAATATAGGATCACCACCTCCTGCAGTTTCAAAAAATGAAGTATTAAAGTTTCTATCTGTTAAAACCATTGTTATCCCACCAGCTAATACAGGTAAAGATAATAATAATAATATGGCAGTTATAGCTACAGCTCACCCGAATAAGCTAAGTTTATGTAATCTTATACCAGGACTTCTCATATTTCCTATTGTAGTAATAAAATTAACTGCTCCTAATAAACTACTAAC
>NZ_BAAHBM010000207.1:0-640 GCF_054776675.1 Angustibacter aerolatus | reverse complement strand
GAGTCGCGCGTGGGTGCCCTTGATCGCGCGTTGAGCGAGGCTGGAGGCGACCTTCCTAGCGTCCTCGTATCGCAACCGTTGCACTCGGGTTGCACCCGATACCGGAGGACGTCATGACCAGCACCAGCACGCAGACCCCCGAGCCCGTCCGCACGCTGCACGCCGTCGGCTCCAGCGACCTCACCACCGCCGAGCGCGCCCAGGCCGACGCCGTCGTCCAGCGCGTCGTCGCCGAGCACGGCCAGGCCATGCACCGCTACGCCTACCGCCTGTGCGGCGACCCGCACGCCGCCCAGGACCTCGTGCAGGAGGCCCTGCTGCGCGTCTGGCGGCACGCCGCCCGCATGGACGAGCGCCTCGGGTCGGTGCGCGGCTGGCTGCTCACCGTGCTGCGCAACCTCGACGTCGACCGCCGCCGCGCCGCCTCCGCCCGCCCCGGCGACGCCCCCGTCAGCGAGTCCGTCGCGCACGGCATGGACATCGTCCCCGACCGCGCCAGCGACCAGCACCTGCGCTCGGTCGAGAACCGCCTCGTGGTCGCCGAGCTGCTCGAGCAGCTGTCCGAGGGCGACCGCGACGTGCTGATCGGCCTGTACCTGCGCGACCAGTCCGTCGCCCAGGTCGCCGACGAGCTCGGCCT
>NZ_BAAHBM010000206.1:0-735 GCF_054776675.1 Angustibacter aerolatus | reverse complement strand
GTCGGCGGGCCGCGGCGCCGGCGCGTGCTGGCCCAGGGCGTCGGAGCGGTCGCCCCTCGGTGCCTCGGCCGGCCCGCTCGGTCCCTCCGGGCGCGGGACGCCCGACGGCGACTCGGTCCGCTGCGTCGACGGCGCCTCCGGGCGCGGCCCCTCGGCCCGCGCACCCGGCGACTCGACCCGATGCGCGGACGGCGACTCCGCACGCGGAGCACCCGAGGATGCTCCGGCTCGCGACGTCGACGGCGCCTCCGGGCGCGGCCCCTCGGCCCGACCAGCCGGCCGGGGCGGGCCGGGCAGCGGCTCGGTCGCGCGCGGGGCGACGTCGGTCGCCCGGCCGGGCTGCACCGGTGGCGCGTCCGCACGGGGCACGCCCGGCCGGGCGGGCTCACCCGTCCGAGGCACCATCTCGTCACCCGGTCGGGACACCGGCGCGTCGAGTCGGGCAGCCGACACCTCCGGCCGCGCAGCCGGCGCGTCGGGCCGGGCAGCCGGCACCTCCGGTCGGGCAGCCGGCGCGTCGGGCCGGGCAGCCGGCACCTCCGGTCGGGACACCGGCGCGTCGGGCCGGGCAGCCGGCACCTCCGGTCGGGCAGCCGGCACCTCCGGTCGCGCAGCCGACACCTCCGGCCGCGCAGCCGACACCTCCGGCCGCGCAGCCGACACCTCCGGCCGCCCAGCCGACACCTCCGGCCGCCCAGCCGACACCTCCGGCCGCGCAGCCGGCGCGTCGGGCCG
>NZ_BAAHBM010000205.1:0-743 GCF_054776675.1 Angustibacter aerolatus | reverse complement strand
GGCCCTCGGCGGGCCCTCGGCCGGCCGCCGGGCTGGCGGGCGTCCGCGCCGTCGGCACCGTCGGCACGCCGTGGTCGCCGCACGCCCTCGGCGACGTCGACACCGCCCCCGCCGCCGACACCCTGCGGCTGCTGCGCACGCTCACCGAGCTGGCCGACCTCGACCTCGCGGGGGAGCCGCCCACCGGCTCTGCCGGCTCCGCCGCCGACGACGAGTCCGCCGAGCCCGCCGAGCCCGCCGAGCCCGCGCCGGCACCGGACGACGACCTCGCCCTCGGGCAGGCGCTCGTGGCCGGGCTGCTCGCGCGCGACGTCCGCGGCGACCCGCTGACCGAGCTCACCGCGCCCGACCCGGTGGTGCCCGCCGGGGTCGAGGTGCACGCCGTCGTCGGGGCCTGCTCCGCCGAGGCCGTCGAGCGGGCGCTCACCGACGTCCCGGCCAGCACGCTGGCCCGGCGGTTGCGGGCCCGCTCGCTCGCCGCGGCCGGCGCCGCGCCGACGCCCGTCGAACCGGCCGGCGAGGACGACGAGGACGACGAGGACGACGAGAGCGACGAGGGGGACGTGGTCGACGAGGTCGACGAGCCGGGCGTCGAGGTCAGCGTGCCCGTCGGCACCCGGCTGGGCCTGCGCGTGCCGACCGGTGCCGGGTCGGCGGCCGGCGGCCTGCGCGCCGCGCTCGGCCTCGACGCCGACCTGCTGCGGGTCGCGGCCGACGGCGTGCACGGGCCGCGCCTCGGCGTG
>NZ_BAAHBM010000204.1:0-745 GCF_054776675.1 Angustibacter aerolatus | reverse complement strand
GTGGCCGAGCTCGACGCGACCGACGCGGTCGGCGCGGTCGGCCTGCGCACCTAGGCCCGACCGGTGCTGCCCGAGTGGGCCCGGCGGCTGGTGCAGGCGCTGACCAGCGTCGAGCCCACGAACCTCGATCCCCGCGCCGCGGCGGCCCTCGCCCGACGCGCCCGCCGCGCCGCCGCGGAGGTCGACGACGCACTCGGTCCGGCCGTCGAGCTGGCCGCCCGGCGCAGCGGCGACCTCGGCGAAGCGGCCGGCCACGCCGCGAGCCGCCGCGTGTCGGCGCTGCTACCCGGGCAGGGAGCCGTCGGGCGGCTGCGCAGCACCCACCTGCAGACGGCCGACGCGCTCGAGCAGCTCGCCCTCGCCGCGCGGCACACGCAGCTGACCGTCGTGCTCGCGCTGGTGACGCTGCTCGCGGTGCTGGCGGCCATCGCGGCCCGCTGGTCGGGCAACCCGTTCGGCGGCGTCGACGTCGCGGTCGACACGACGCTCGCGCAGGCCCGGGCCCGGCTGCGGCTGCTCGTCGCGCTGCGGTCGCTCGGCCGCGAGTCCGCCCGGTCGGCGGCGGTCGTGACGGCCATCGGCCCGGCGATCGACCTCGCGGCCCAGCTGATCGAGCTCGCCGAGGGCACCCGCCGCTCGCTCGACGCCCGTCAGCTCGGTGCGGTCGCCGCGAGCGGGGCCGGCGCCGGGCTCGATGCGGCCCTGCTCACGGGTCCGCGGCGCGGCCTGCGAGCGGCGCTGCCCG
>NZ_BAAHBM010000203.1:0-749 GCF_054776675.1 Angustibacter aerolatus | reverse complement strand
GGCCGGCCCCCGGTGCGGCGAGCGTGGTCACGGTCGCGCGCTCGCCGCCCATGAGCTCGCGCGGTGCGACCCAGGCGGCGCGCACCGGCGCGGCCCCGCGCAGCGGCACCCGGTCGAGGACGTCGAGCACGCAACCGTCGCCGAGCAGTAACCCGTCGGACGCGCTGGGCAGGGCGCGCTGCGCCGTCCAGCCGCCGCAGACCGCCCACGGGTCCGGCACCGGCTGCGGCGGCGGGCCGCCGACGAGCAGGACGGTGCGCGTGCCCGGCGGCACGACGACCGCTCCCCCGGCCGTCAGCTCCGCGTCACCGGCCACCACCCCGGCCGGCGCGAGCAGCAGCACGCGCACGGAACCGTCGGCACACACGACCTGTGGGCGGTGCACGACGTCGGTGTCGCGGTCGGCGTCCGGCAGCTCGAGCACCAGCACCTCGCCGTCGGCGACCGTGCCCTGGCCGGCCAGCAGCGCGTCGGTGCGCGCGCCCACCGCAGCCAGCGCGGCCGGCGACGTCCCTCGACCCACCAGGGCCGCGCCGCCGGTGACGCCGAGCACCGTGCGGGCGGCGACACCCGCGGCCACGACGGTCCTGCCGCTGGCCACCGGGGTCGCCGACGCGTGCACGAGCCGGGCGGGCAGCGCCGCGTCGAGCCCGGCCGCGACACCCGCCGTCGTCGGTGCGGCCACCCGGGCGACCGCGCTGAGCCGGCGGCGACCGCGACCCGGGCAAGCGACCCGGCATGGGCGCGGC
>NZ_BAAHBM010000202.1:0-752 GCF_054776675.1 Angustibacter aerolatus | reverse complement strand
TGGTCTGAATTGTAGATTTTTTAATTTACTTAAATTTGTTACTGGTAATATTAACATTATTAATAATGCACTAAACATTGCAATAACTCCTAATAATTTGTTAGGAATAGATCTTAATATAGCGTAGAAAGGTAAAAGATATCATTCGGGTACTATAGCTGAAGGTGTTTGCATAGGGTTTGCCATTACATAATTATCACTATCACCTAGTACATTAGACATAAAGAATACAAATAAACTTAATACAATCATAAATAAAAATATAGTAACTAAATCTTTAAATAAATAATATGGAGCAAAAGGTATTCTATCATAATTACCTGATATACCTAAAGGATTACTTGATCCAGCCGTACCATGTAATGCTATTAAATGCATTAAAACTAATGCAGCCAAAATAAATGGTAATAAATAATGTAAAGCAAAAAATCTATTCAAAGTAGCATTATTAACGGAAAATCCTCCTCAAATAAATTCAACTATATCTTGTCCAATTCAAGGAATAGCACTTATTAAATTAGTTATAACTGTGGCACCCCATAAACTCATTTGACCATAAGGTAAAACATAACCTAAAAAACCTGTACCTATCATAGCTATTAGCATGATAGTTCCTATTATTCAAACTAAAGTTCTGGGAAATCTATAAGATCCATAATAAATACCTCTTCCTATATGTAAGTAAACTAAGAAGAAAAAAGCCGAAGCAGTATTACTATGTAGATAACGAACTAATCATCCATTATTTACAT
>NZ_BAAHBM010000201.1:0-795 GCF_054776675.1 Angustibacter aerolatus | reverse complement strand
AGCGCGGCCTGGGCGGCGGCCTGCTCGCCGTGCCCGTCCAGCAGCGCCGCCCGGGCGAGCAGCACGCGGCACTGGTCGAGGTCGGCGGCCAGCCCGGCTCGCTCGAGCAGGACGGCGGCCTGCTCCCCCAGCCGGCGGGCCTCGCCCGCCGCCCCGACCGACAGCAGCAGCTCGGCCCGGTCGACGAGCCGCTGCGGCACCCCGACGTCGTGCCGGTCGAGCACGGTGCCGTGCCGGTCGTACAGCGCGAGCGCCGTCACCGCGTCGCCGCGCAGGCTGGCGACCCACCCGCGGTTCCAGCCGGACATCGCGGCGTCGACCACCCGGTCGTGCCGCAGCGACAGCTGCTCGGCGACGGCGAGGTCGCGGTCGGCCGCCCGCAGGTCGCCGCGGTAGGCCTGCAGCAGCCCGCGGTTGCTGTGCACCCGCAGCTGCCAGAGCCAGTCGTCCGAGGCGACGAGCCCGGCGAGCGCCTGCCCGTGCATGGCCAGCGCCTCGTCGACCTCGCCGCTGCGCTGCAGGATGAGTGCGTGCTGCGCGAGCATGCGCGCCCCCTCGACGCCGCGCAGGTCGGGTGCCGCGCGCCGGGCCTGGCGCAGGGCGGCCGGCACCTGGCCCTGGTCGAGCAGCACCAGCGACAGCGTCATGCGGGCCTCGGCGACCGCGACGGGGTCGCGCCGGCGGGTGGCCGAGGCGAGGGCCGAGCGCAGCACCCGCTCGGCCGCTGCGGGGTCGCCGAGCGCGCGGTGCGCGAGCCCCAGGGCGCGTCCGGCGGTGGTCACCGCGGCGCCGTCC
>NZ_BAAHBM010000200.1:0-833 GCF_054776675.1 Angustibacter aerolatus | reverse complement strand
CGCGAGCCGCCCGGCCCGCCCGCCGCTGCCGCTGCGCGCGCTGCGCGGGCTGTGGATGGGGGCCGCCCACCTGGCCGGCGGCACCGCCCGCCGGATCGGTCACGGCGCCCGCGACCTCGACCCCGCGCACCGGCGCGACGGCATCGGCTTCACCCTGCTGGCGCTCGCGGTGGTCGTCGCCGCCCGCGAGTGGTGGGGGCTCGACAACCGGTTCGGCGACGCCGTGCACGCCGTGGTGGCCGGCACCTTCGGCCGCGTCGCCCTGGTGCTCCCGCTCGTGCTGCTCGGCCTCGCCGTGCGCCTGCTGCGGCACCCCGAGACCGGCCGCGAGAACGGTCGCGGCACCATCGGCCTGGGCTTCCTCGCCGTCGCCGCCTGCGGCCTGGTGCACATCGCCCGCGGGCTGCCCGACGTCTCCGACGGCTGGCCGCGGGTGCGCGACGCCGGCGGCGTCGTGGGCTTCCTGGCCTCGAGCCCGCTCGAGCAGGCGATCACCTCGGTCGGGGCCGGCGTGCTGCTGGCGCTGCTCGGCGCGTTCGGGCTGCTCGTCCTCACCGCCACCCCCGTGCACGCGGTGCCCAGCCGGCTGCACGAGCTGGTCGACCGGCTCACCGGCAACGGCCCGCTGCCCGACGACGCCGGGCACGACGGCGCCCCCACCTCCGCCGCGGCCCGCCGCCGGGCCCGCGCCGACGACCGCGCCGACGACGAGCGCGACCCGGTCGGCGACGTCCCGTTCGAGCAGGCCGTCGAGCTCGACCGCCCGAAGCGGCGGGTGCGCCGCCCGAAGGCCGACGCCGAGCCCTTCGACGGCGCCGCCGCCGGCTCGCCCG
>NZ_BAAHBM010000199.1:0-839 GCF_054776675.1 Angustibacter aerolatus | reverse complement strand
GGCCGCCAGCCGCTGCCGGGCCGCCCCGGGCCGGACGCCGGGCCACGACCGGGCCAGCACGGTGCGGCCCACCCGGCCGGCCGTCGTCCAGGCGGCGGCGACCAGCCCCCACGCCAGCAGCACCACGAGCGTCGCGCGGACGCCGAGCAGCGGGGCGAGCACCACCAGCACGAGGGTGCGCTCGCCGACCGGCATGATCACGAAGCGCCTGGCCCACAGCGTCCAGCCGCGCAGGTCGGTGCGCGCCGACCACGCCGCGACCCCGCTGTCGGCGTCCGACGACCCGAGCGTGGCGTAGGCGAAGTCGACGTGGTGGCGGGTGACCAGCAGCGCCATCGCGGCCAGCGCCAGCACCCAGCCGGTCCGGTCGTGCGCGCCCGCGGCGAGCCCGGCGTACACGGCGTACTCCTTCACCCGGTCGGCGCCGACGTCGAGCCAGGCGCCGCGCGCCGACGTGGTGCGGGTCAGCCGGGCGACCTGCCCGTCGACGCAGTCGACCACCAGCGAGGCCAGCAGCAGCACCGACCCGAGCACCCGCCACCCGGTGCCCCCGCCGGCGTAGGCGGCCGCGGCGGCCAGCCCGAGCAGCAGCGCGACACCGGTGACCGCCGCGGCGGGCAGCCCGAGGGCCAGCGCCGGCCGGGTCAGCCAGCGCGAGGGCGGCCGCACCAGGAACGTCGACAGGAAGCCGTCGTCCGAGCGCGAGGCCCGGCGCAGCCGCAGCCGCTGCTCGTCCTCGTCGGCGTGCCAGGCGCGCACGGCGGCCAGCTCGTCGCCGGGGCCGGGCCGGGCGACCGCGAACGGCGCGGGGTCGAGCGTGCTCACCGTGACGCCCTCGG
>NZ_BAAHBM010000198.1:0-861 GCF_054776675.1 Angustibacter aerolatus | reverse complement strand
CGCCCGCCTGCCCGGCTCGGCGGCGCGCAGCCGGTCGAGCAGGCCGTCCTGGCCGACCGGCACGCCGACGACGGTGCCGTGCAGCAGCGTCGAGGCCTCCGGTCGGGGCGGCGCCGGGCGCGGCACCACCTGGTAGGCGCCGTCGACCCGGGCGTCGACCCGACCGAGCACGCTGCCGCCGAGCAGCCCCGGGGCGAACGCCGTGGACGCCGCCCCGGACGCGGTCGCGCGCCCGGCCGTCCCGACGGCGCTCGGGAACCGCTCCGCCACGACCCGCCCCACCGCGGCGAGCGACAGCAGGCCGGTGCCCGAGCCGGTGCCGGCGGGAGGGGTCGCGGTGCGCGCGACGGGCCTGGCGTGCCGGTACCAGGCCAGGTCGTCCAGGGCGCGGTCCAGCGAGGTCTCGCCGCGGACGCCGTCGAGCGGGTCGAGGTCCGGCTGCGACCACCACCCGACGACGAGGTAGGTGCCCCGCCCGGCGAACGGGCCGCCGGGCAGCGCGCCGCCCAGCTCGACGTCCGCCGCCAGGTCGTCGAGCGGGTCGTGGAAGGCGAACCGGCCGAGGGCGGCGTCGTACCCGGCGGTCCACGTGAGCGTGCCGCCGGCGGTGCCGGTGAGCCCGGCGGCCGGCACCTGCGCGGTGCCGGCGAGCGGGCCCGGCGGCGTGCCGGTCCACTCCGGCAGCGGGGTCGACGTGCCGGTGGTGGCGTCGAGCACCCAGCCGGTCGGCTGCACCGCGCCCCCCTTCGCGGGGGCGAGCAGGCGCAGCACCAGCCACCGGTCCGGCAGCGTCGGCAGGCCCAGGCCGCCGCCGTCGGCGCGCGGCGCGGCGTGGTCGGCGCCGTCCGCCGGACCGGGGTC
>NZ_BAAHBM010000197.1:0-864 GCF_054776675.1 Angustibacter aerolatus | reverse complement strand
GCGGTCGGTGCGGCGCCGCGGCTGCGGCCGACCGCCGCGGCCAGCCTGGCCGGCGTCACGCTGCTGGAGGCCGGGTTCCGGCGCGCCCGGCTCGGTGGCTCGGCGTTCCCCGACCTGCTCGGCGGCACGCCCGACCAGGTGCCCGGGCGCTACGCGGTGGCCGACCCGGGGGCGCTGCTGCCGGTCGGCGTCCCGCTGCTGGTGACGCACGGCACCGCCGACCCGGTGCTCCCGGTGTGGCTGGCCACCGAGTACGCCGCTGCCGCCCGCGCCGCCGGCGACCGCGTGCGGCTCGTCGTGCAGCCGGGCACCGACCACGGGGACGTCGTCGTGCCGGGACACCCGGCGTGGCGGGCAGTCCGGGACTGGCTCGACACCGAAGCAGCGGGGTGACGACACGGCGCACCCTGCTCGGCGGCGGCCTCCTCGGTGCGGCGGGTCTCGCCGGCCTGCTCGGCGGGTGCGGCCGCGGCCCGTCGTCCGACCGGCCCGCGGGCGTGCGGTCGAGCACCCACGCCTACGGCCGCGACCGGGCGCAGGTCGCGCGGCTGCTGCTGCCCGACGGCACCGCGCGGTGCGTCGTGCTGCTGGTGCACGGC
The DNA here is from genome assembly GCF_054776675.1 of Angustibacter aerolatus. Lineage (NCBI taxonomy): Bacteria > Bacillati > Actinomycetota > Actinomycetes > Kineosporiales > Kineosporiaceae > Angustibacter > Angustibacter aerolatus. Next base: position 265 of record NZ_BAAHBM010000197.1, on the reverse strand, counting down.
GGGTACTGGCAGCCCGGCTACGACCTGCACCTCGAGGACCGCTGCGCCGACGACCTGGCCGCGGCCGGCTGGGCGGTGTGGAACCTCGACTACCGGGCGGTCGGCCGCGGCGGCGGCTGGCCCGGCACCTTCACCGACGTCGCGACGGGCGCCGACGAGCTGCTCGACGTCGCGGCCGAGCACGCGCCGCCGCTCGACCGGGTGGTCGCCGTGGGGCACTCGGCCGGCGGCGCCCTCGCGCTGTGGCTGGCCGCCCGGCACCGGC
>NZ_BAAHBM010000196.1:0-920 GCF_054776675.1 Angustibacter aerolatus | reverse complement strand
CTGCGGCGCGAGCGACGCGGGCACGGCGGCCGCGGTGACGAGGCTGGCCGCGGGCGCGGTGCCGACGGCGTCGGTACCGCGCACGCCGATGGTCTCGGGGCCGGGGCACACCAGGTCGGTGCGCGTGGCCGCGACGGTGCTCGCGGGCCGGGTGCCGTCGGTGCTGGCGACCGGAGCCACCCGGCGCAGGTCGAGGGCGGGCACACCGGTCAGGCCGACCGCCGCGGCCACGCCACCCGCGAGCACCGCGCCGACGCCGACCCGCACGGCTCCGGCGGCCCTCACGCGGGCTCCCCGTCGGGCCGGGCGGCCGGTTCGCGGCGCACCGGCAGCGCGAGCAGCGGCAGCAGCCCGAGCAGCACGAGCTGCGCGAGCCGCCACCGCGACGCCGCCGGGTCGGACGACCGCACCACGAGGTGGCGCCCCGGGTCGCCGGCCGGCAGGGCGAACGCCTGCTGCCACCCGTCCGGTCCGGCGACGGGGGTCAGCCGCCGCCCGTCGAGCGTGGCGGTGAACCGCGGCGACGCCTGCTCGGCCAGCACCAGCGTGCCACCGGCCGCCGGCACCGACCGGGTGTCGACCCGGGCGTGCGGACCGGACGTCGGCACGGTGGCCACCGGCTCGCCCCCGGCGTCGAGCACCCGGGCACGTGCCGTCTGCGGCGACCCGGCGCCGTCGACGCGCCACAGCTGCCCGGACGTCGAGGACCCGAGCCGGGCCAGGCCGGGCGTCGAGTCGAGCGAGCGCTCGAGGTCGGCCGGCACCGGTGGCGCGACGAGCACGAAGCCCACCCCGAGCCGGCCGAGCAGCGACTCGGTGGCCGACAGGTCCGGTTGCGGCGCGGTGACCGCCGCGACGGCAGCCGCGACGGCGGCGGTGCCGCTGCGGCCGCGCGCGTCGGCGTGCCCGGCGCCGCCGAG
>NZ_BAAHBM010000195.1:0-956 GCF_054776675.1 Angustibacter aerolatus | reverse complement strand
CGTGCCCGCACCCTCGGCCTGCCCGTGGGCGCGCTGCGGGCGGTGGCCGCCGGTGAGCTGGTGCCACCCGCGCTGGTCTCGGCGGTCGGGGGGCTGGTGGTCGGCCTGCTGGCGGCGCGGCTGACGCTGAGCCGGCTGGGCCTCGAGCTGGTGACCGGCCAGGCAACCGGCCCGCGGCTCGTCGCACCGTGGTGGCTGGTGCTGCCGCCGCTCGTGCTGGCGCTCGCCGCGCTGCTCGTCGACCTCGCCGAGACCGCCGCCTCGGGGCGTCGCGCCACCGCGGGCGTGCTGCGCGTCGGCGGGTGACCGGCCGCGGGTGGGTCTACCGCCGGCGGGCCCGCCCGGCGTCCGACCGGGCCGGCACCGCACGCGGTCGACGCACCTCGAGCGACCCGGTGTCGGCGACGTCCACCGCGAGGTCGCGCAGCTTGCGGTTCGTGTGCTGGCTCACCGTCTTCAGCAGGTCGAGCGCCTGGTCGCGGGTCAGCCGGTGGGTGGCCATGAGCACGCCCTGGGCGATGCCGATCTCGCGGTTGGAGTCGAGGGCGCTCTTCAGCTGCTCGGCGCGCTCGCGGGTCAGGCCGGTGGCGACCGTCGCGGCACCGAAGAGCGCCAGCGCCAGCCCGAGGTCGATCGCGTCGTCGTCGAAGGCGTCGAGGTGGTCGGCGTACAGCGTCAGGCCGCCGACCACGTCCGCGGAGCCGTCGAAGACCAGCCGGTACGCCGCACAGGAGCCGATGCCGGTCGCCGACGTGCGCGCGCTCCACACCGGCCAGCGCCCGGCACGAGCCACGTCGGGCACGACGTGCACCGCGCCCGAGGCGACCGCGTCGGCGGTCGGGCTGCCCCCCGGCGCCTCGTGCAGCTCGTCGAGCCGCGTGACGCGGGGGTCGGTGCCCGCCACGGCCACGAGCCGGGTGCCGTGCCGCAGCACGGCGCCCGCCGAGCTCGCGACG
>NZ_BAAHBM010000194.1:0-966 GCF_054776675.1 Angustibacter aerolatus | reverse complement strand
CCGGCTGTCGGCCGGCGCGGTCGGCGCGGCCCCCCGGCTGCGGGTGACCGCGGTCGTGAGCCAGGCGGGGGTGAACGACCTCGCCGGCGGCTCGCGGGCGGGACTCGGCGGCGGCGCCGTGGACGCCCTGCTCGGCGGTGGGCCGGGCGCCGGGCCCGAGCGGTACGCCGTCGCCGACCCGACCGCCCTGCTGCCCCTCGGCGTGCCGGTGCTCGCGGTGCACGGCGGCGACGACACCCTCGTGCCGGTGCAGCAGTCGCGCGCGCTCGACGCGGCGGCCCGTGCCGCGGGCGACCGCAGCACGCTCGTCGTCGAGCCCGGCGAGGACCACTTCGCGCAGCTCGACCCGACGTCCGGCGTGTGGCGCGCCGTCCGCCGGTGGCTCGACGCCCTCCCCTGACCCCCGGTCCTGCTGAGAACCGACTCCCCCCGAGGCCGCGGCACCGTCCGAGGGGCGTGCACACCCAGGGAACGGTGCGCGAACCCACTTCACGTGGCGCGCACGAACCCGCAATGCGCCACGCTCCCGAGCCCCGAGGCCCGCGCTCCGTGTGGCTGCGGCACCGTCCGAGCGGCGTGCACACCCCTCGAACGGTGCGCCAGCCCACTTCACGTGGCGCGCTCGCCCCCGCGGGCAGGTCGCGCTGAACCGGACAGGCGCGTTCCACGTCACCCGGGTATGACCACCTCCGGCCGCACGCGGCTGCTCACCGGCCTGGCCGTCACGACGGCGATCGCCGCGACCGGCGTGCTGACGGGCGCCGACGCCGCCTCCGCGGCGACCCACGGGTCGAGCGAGGGCCACCTCGTGCACCAGGAGCAGCAGCAGCGCCGGTCGGCCGCCTCGGAGCGGCGGCTGGCGAAGGAGGCCGCGGCGATCCTGGCCCGACGGCGGACGGCGCTGCGCGACCTGCAGCACGCGGCCGACGCGGCCGAGCGCACCCGCCGGGCGGCTGCCGCTGCGGC
>NZ_BAAHBM010000193.1:0-1120 GCF_054776675.1 Angustibacter aerolatus | reverse complement strand
GCTGCCGGTCGCCGCGTTCGCCGCCGGGATGGTCGCCGCCGACGCGCGGGCCCGGGCCGGGCGCCGGGCCGACCCGCTGGCCGACTCGGCGCTGTCGGCGCTGCTGCGCGCCGTCGACACCACGCTGTGGACCGTCGACCCGGTCGCCGGGGCGGGGTCCGCGCAGTCCGCGGCGATCGTGGGCCGGCCGATCGCGGTGGTGCGCGCCGTCCTGCAGGTCGACGTCGCCGACGACCTCGCGACGCTGCGGCTGGACGACGCGGAGCGGGCGGCGCGCGCGGCCGCCTACGCCGAGCTCGCGCAGGTGGGGGTCGTCGTGCGGCTCGGCGAGCTGACCCGCCCGGACGACGGGCTGCTGGCCTGGTTCGCCGACGACGACTACGAGCACGTGCACCTGGTCGACGCGGCGGTCGCCGACCTCGCCCGGGAGGCCGGGCCCGGCCGCGGGCACCTCGTGGCGTTCGGGCAGACCCCGCTGGAGCCCGCCGTCGACCCGATCACCCACCCCTACGTGGCGACGCGTGGGACGGGCGGGGCGGGCGCGACCGAGGGCAGCGAGCTCGTCGTCCGCCCCGGCACGCCACGGGTGCTGACCCTGCTCATGGCGCCCGGCGCCGGCGTGCACGTGACCAGCGGGGTGGTGCCGCGCGGGCGCGTCGCGCTGGCCCGCTCGTGGTTCGCGGCGGGGCTCGACGCGCTCGTGCCGAGCATCCGGGTCGGCCCCGTGCTCGTCGACCCCGGCGACGTCCGCCTGCCGCTCGTCGCCGCGCTGGGCCAGCACCAGCGGCTGACCACCCGCGAGGGGCCGCTCGGGTGGCGGGACGACGCGATCCTCGCCGCCGGGTCGTCCGCGCTGCTGCCCGACCGCGCCACGGTGCTGCGCGAGGGCTGGGTGCGGGTGGCGCCACCGGACCCCCCGGACCCGACGGGCGCCGGCGCGACCGGGGGAGGAGGCACGGCATGACCGACCGCTACCTGTGGACGCTCGACCCGTCCCGCGGGCGGAAGGGGCGCTCGGCACCGCGGCGCGCCTGGACCGACGACCGCACCCAGCCGCCCGAGGCGATGCCGCCGACCGCCGGGCCGGCCACGCCGCCGGCCCCGCCGACACCGCCGGCCC
>NZ_BAAHBM010000192.1:0-1253 GCF_054776675.1 Angustibacter aerolatus | reverse complement strand
GCGCGCTGACCAGGTCCGACCTGTTCGGCCGCGGCGTGCACGCCGACGTGCCGAACGGCGCGGCCGACCGCACGCTGCCGCTCGCGGCCACGCAGGAGCGGCTCGCCGCGGGGCTGCGCGGCCCGGCGTACGGCCGGCAGGTGGTGTCGTCGGCGGCCGACGGCACGACGACCCCGCAGCAGGGGCCCCGCGGCGGCAGCCAGGTGCTGGTGCCGGTGCAGGAGCGCGAGCGGGTGTGCGAGCACCTGCCGCTCGACGGCGGCCGCTGCCCGACGGCGCCCGGCGAGGTGGCGACCACCGCGCGCAGCGCCGAGCTGCTCGGGCTGCGGCTCGGCGACCGCATCGAGGTCGCCCTGCCGGACGTCGTCACCGACGCCGGCGCGCAGGCGTCGCTCACGATGCGGCTGGTGGGCACCTACCGGCTGTTCGACACCGCCGACGACTACTGGTCGGGCCGGCAGCTGTTCGGCTGGTACCCGACGTCGCGCCCGCGCGGGCTCGGCGAGATCCCGCCGCAGACCGACGTCGTGCTGCTCGGTGCGGGCACCGCGGCGGCCACCGGCATCGGCGCCTACTCCGTCGACGTGCCGGTCGACGGGCGCCGCCTCGACCTGGCCGGCGGGCAGGTGGCTGCCGCGCAGGTCACCGCCGTCTCGCGCGAGCTCGGCCTGGCCGGGGTGGCGGTCACCAGCCAGCTGCCCACGCTCGTCGAGACCGCGCAGCAGCGCAGCGCCGTGGTGCGGGTCGCGGCGCCGCTGGCCGCCGTGCAGCTGGTGCTGCTGGCCTTCGTGGTGCTGGGGCACGTGGTCGCGGCGGCCACCCAGGAGCGCGCCCCCGAGCTCGGGCTGGCCCGGCTGCGCGGCCTGACGCCGGTGCGCACGGTGCGCTTCGGGCTGGGCGAGGTCGTGGTGCTGCTGCTGGTGTCGGCGCCGGTCGGCACCCTGCTCGGCGTGCTGCTGGTGCGGGTGGCGGCCGCGGAGGTGCTCGAACCCGGCACGCGGCTCGAGCTCACCCGGTGGGTCGCGGTGGCGAAGCAGCTGGGCGTGCTCGGCCTCGCCGGGGCGGCTGCGCTGGCCGCGGCCGGCGTGGCCCGGCGGCAGGTCGCCGACCTGCTGCGGCGGGTGCCCGGTGGCGGCCGGGTGCGGGGTGCCGGTGCGGCCGAGGGCGTCGTCGTCGCGCTGGTGGCCGCGGGCGTCGCGCAGCTCGTGCTGCGACCGGACGCCGACCCCGGGCCGGTGGCGATCGTCGCGCCG
>NZ_BAAHBM010000191.1:0-1286 GCF_054776675.1 Angustibacter aerolatus | reverse complement strand
CGCGCTGCCCCCGGCGAGGGCGGCACGGGCCCGGCGGGTGCGCTGGTCGCCGCGGGCGCGGACGTCGGCGGCGCGGGCGAGCAGCACGCCGTCGACGTCGTCGGTGAGGGCGCGCAAGCGGTCCTCCAGCCGGTGGTCGGTGTCGTCAGGCACGGTGGGCCTCCGTGGAGGGCAGGCGGGGATCGAGGTCCTCGAGCACCTGGGCCAGGGCGGCCCGGCCGCGGCTGAGCCGGGCCTTCACGGTGCCGGTCGGAGAACCGACCTCGGCAGCGACCTCCTCGACGGGCAGGCCGACCAGGTGGTGCAGCACGATCGCGTGCCGCTGCGCCTCGGGCAGCCGGCGCAGCGCCGCGACCAGCACGGTGTGGTCGTCACCCGGCGGGGCGACCGGTTCGGGGCGGCCGTGGGCGAGCAGGTGGCGCGCCGCGGTGCGGGTGCGACGCCACCGCGACACCGCGACGCGGCGCGCCACCGTCCGCACCCAGGCCTCGGGGTCGCCCGCCTCCTGCACGGTCGACCACCGCTGCCAGGCCCGCGCGAACGCCTCCTGGGTGCAGTCCTGCGCCTCGGTCAGGTCACCGGTCATCGCGTAGACGGCACGCGCGACCCGGCGGCTCGACGACCGGTAGAAGTCGTCGAACGACGCCTGCGGGTCGGGCGGCTGCTCGCTCACACCCACATCAGACGCCTGACCCGGGCGCCGGGTTGCACGCGACACCCCGAGCCCCCCGCGGGTCCGCCGCCGGACGCCGCCGGACGGCGACCATGGACCCACCATGAGCCTGCTCGATCGCACCCGCACCCACGACCACGCCAGCGGTGTCGAGCGCGCCCGGGCCAGGGCCGGCGAGGCCACCGGCATCGTGATGGCCCTGCTCACCGGCCTCTGGACGGCGGCGATCTCCTGGCTGGCGATCGCGCTGCCGGTGCTGCTGGTGTGGGCCGCCTCCGCGCAGACCACCGCCACCTGGGGGCAGGCCACCCGGCTGGCGACCCAGGGCTGGCTGCTGCTGCACCACGTGGCCGTCGACGTGCCCGGCGGCCGGGTGTCGGTGGTGCCGCTCGGCCTGTCGCTGGTGCCGCTCGGCCTGTGCTGGCTGGCCGGACGCCGGATGGGCACGGCCGCCGACGACGCCGGCGGTGTCGCCTCGCTGCTCACGCCGCTGGCCGGGTTCGCCGCCGGCTACGCGCTGCCGGTGCTCGTCGCCGGTCTGGTGGCGCACGGCGACGGCGTGGGTCCGGCGGCCTGGCAGGCGCTGCCGGCCTGGCTGCTCGTCGGCGTCCTG
>NZ_BAAHBM010000190.1:0-1320 GCF_054776675.1 Angustibacter aerolatus | reverse complement strand
CCTCGGGCACCGCCGCCGACCAGCGGGCCCGGGCGGCGCGGGCGCGGGTGGGCGCCCCCGTCGTGCTCCAGCTGCAGCAGACCGACGCCTCGACGCTGGCGGCCGGGGTGCGCGCCGCAGACCCCGGCGGCCGGCTGGCGACCCCCGTGCTGCGCTCCGACTCGCTCTTCGCCGGCGGCCCCAGCACGCTCGCCGTCGATCCGACGTCGTTCCCCCGGGTGGCGCTCTGGGGCTCTGCCGACGCGCCCGGCGCCGGCGCCCCGCCGCTCACCGCGCTGGCCCCGGCCGACGTGCCACCCGTGGTGCTGCGCGGCACCCGGCTGCAGGTGACGACCGTGTACCGGCCGCGACCGTTCGCCCTGACGCCGGCCGAGGAGCAGGCCAACGGCGGCCCGGTGCCGCCGGGCCCGCGGGCGCCGGTGCGGCTCTCGGTCGACGTCGTGCGCACCGACGGGCTGGTGGTGCGCGCCTCCCTCGACGTGCTGCGCCGCGGCCGCCACGTGAACACTGCGCAGCTGCCGTGCGCGCAGGGGTGCCGGCTGCGCGAGGTGCGGGCCGCCCGCACGCTCGGCGACTCCTCCGCCGCCGACGTCCGCGTCGACGTGCTGGGGGCCCGGCTGGACGGCGCACCGGTCGACCTGCGTGCCGCGTCGGGCTGGGCCGCCACCGGCGAGTTCGAGGTGGCGACCGTGACGCCGCTGCCCGCGGGCGGTCTGCGGCTGCGCAGCCGCAGCCTCGGCGGTGACCTCGTGGCGCACCGCCAGGACGTGCCCGTCGTGCTGCCCGCGGTGGTGACCGGCGACCTGCGGGCGCCGACGGCCAGCACCGACCTGCTCGTCGACCCCGACGCGCAGGTGACCGCCCCGGACCTGACCGGTGTGGACGCCGGGTACCGCCGCGCCGTCGCCTACCCGTCGCTGCCCGGCACCACCGGACCCGGCGTGCTGGTGCCGCTCGCGGCGGCGGGCGAGGTCGACGGCCCGCTCGGGGCCCGCACCCGTGCGCAGGTCTGGGTCGCCTCCGACGACCCCGCCGCGGTGAGCGCCCTGACGCGTCGGCTGGCTGCCCGCGACCTCGTCGTCGTCGGCCGCACCAGCGAGGCGTCGGTGGCGGCCGAGCTCGCGGTCGACGGCCCGGCCCTCGCGCTGCGGCTGGCGAGCCTGGTGGGTGCGGTGGCGCTGCTGCTGGCCGCCTGCGTGCTCGCGGTGTCGGCGGCGTCGTCCGGGCGGGTGCGGGCGCTCGACCTCGCGGGGCTGCGGCTGGCCGGGCTGCCGCAGCGTGCGCTGGTCGTCGCCGCCGTCCGCGAGCAGCTGCTGGTGG
>NZ_BAAHBM010000189.1:0-1348 GCF_054776675.1 Angustibacter aerolatus | reverse complement strand
GGGGCCGGCGACGACCTGCGGACGCGGTCCCGGTCCCGGTGCTCGTCGAGCTCGTCGCCGCCGCGCTCGGCACCGGCCTGCCGGCTGCCGACGCGGTCGACGAGGCCGCCCGCGCCGCCGAGCGCCTCGACGTCGAGCTGGTGCGGTCGCTGCCGCTGTGGCGCGTGGGGATGCCTGCGGCCAGGGCGTGGCGCGACGTCGACGACGCCTACCTGCCGCTCGTGCGCGCCCTCACGCTGGCCGAGCGCACCGGTGGCGGCGTGGCGCTCGTGCTGCGCAGCGCGGCCGGTGACGCCCGTGCCCGTCGGCGTCGTGCCGCCGCCGTCGCCTCCGCCCGGCTCGGGGTGCGGCTGGTGCTGCCGCTCGGGCTGACGACCCTGCCGGCGTTCGGGCTGCTGGGGGTCGTCCCGGTCGTCGCGGGGCTGGCCGTCCCGCTGCTGCACGGCACGTGACCCTCTCGTCCACAGGTGGACGACGAGGGCGCGGTCGTCCACAGCACACGGACGTCGCTCGTCTCGAACCGGTTGCAGCGCAAGGCTTTCCACATCAGTTCACACCGACGAAGGGACCACGCATGACCAGACCTCGAACCGTCCGCAGCGCGTTCGGCGCCGCTCGCGGGCGAGCCCGGCTGCTGCTCGCACGGGGCCGGGTACGCGGCGACCACGGGATGACGACCGCCGAGTACGCCATCGGCACCCTCGCGGCCGCCGGGTTCGCGGCGCTGCTGCTGACGATCCTGCACGGCTCGGCGGTGCGCGGCCTCCTGCTGGGCCTCGTGACGAAGGCGTTGTCGCTCGGTGGCTGACCGCCACCGCGAGCACGGGACGGCCACGGCCGAGCTGGCCGTGGCCGTCCCGTCGGTCGTGCTGCTGCTCGCCGCGGTGGCGGCCGCCGGGCAGGCCGCCGTCGCCCAGGTGCAGGTGGTCGACGCCGCACGCGCCGGCGCCCGGGCCGCGGCGCGCGGCGACGACCCGGCTGCGGTCCGGTCGGCGGCAGCGGCGGCCGCCGGGTCCGGGTCCGCGGTCGTGGGCGTCGGTGCGTCACCCGGCGCGGTCGACGTGTCCGTGCGACGAACCCTGCGGCTCCTGCTGCCGAACGGGCCGACGGTCACCGTGCGCTCCACCGCGACGGCGCACCGCGAGAGCGGGAGCGCGACGCTGCTCGTCGTGGCGGTGCTCTGCGCCGCCGCCCTGCTGACGTCGGCGGTCGGCCTGCTGGGCTCGGCGGTCGTCGCACGGCACCGCGCCGCGGCGGCCGCCGACCTCGCGGCGCTCGCCCCCGCCGACGCCCTCGTCGGCCGGGCAACGGGGGCACCCTGCACCCTGGCCGCGCGGGTCGCCGCCGC
>NZ_BAAHBM010000188.1:0-1468 GCF_054776675.1 Angustibacter aerolatus | reverse complement strand
CGGCGGCGTCGACCGGTCCGGGCAGGCGGAGCCCGAGCGTCGTGGGCAGCGGCCCGGGCCGCGGCACCCCCGGCGCCACGAGCTCGGCCAGCGCCGGGTGCAGCACCGGCAGCGCGGTGACCACGCCCCCGTCGTGCACCACGGACGCCGTCGCCCGGCCGGGACCGGGTGCCCGCCGGGCCAGCGACCTGGGCACCCGCACCGCCTGGGCCCGGACGTCGAGCCGGTGCCGCAGCGCGACGGCCCGGTGCTGCGCCGCGTGCGGCTCGAGCTCGGACGTCACCGAGCCGGACGCGGAGTGGAACGCGGTGCGCCGCCACCGGTACGAGCCGCGGCCCTGCCCGGTGGCCTGCAGCGTGGCGCCCGCAGCGGGACGGCCCTGCCCGAAGCCGCCGACCACCAGGAACGGCCCGTGGTCGAAGCGGCGCTCGCCGAGGCTCATCACCGCCTGGGTGGTGCTGGTGCGCAGCCCGACGCCGTCGACGACGCCGAGCACCCGGGCGCCGCTGAGCACGACCTGCAGGTCGAGCGCCACGGAGCCCACGGTGATCGCCGCGCCGCCGTCACCGACCAGCGCGGGCACGGTGTGCGCCCCGAAGGCGGCGTGCAGCTGGTCGGCGTGCAGGTCGACGTCGTGCGGGCGGCCGACCACGGCGACGACCCGGCGCACGGCCTCGCCGAGCAGCGCGGGGTACGCCTCGTGCAGCACCTGCGAGCCGGCGTGTGCCGGCTCGGGCAGCGCAGGGGCGTGCCCGGTGCGGACGGTCGGCGTGCCGGGCCGCAGCGCGGCGAGCAACGGCGTCCAGCCCGTGGCGCGCACCCGGCCCGGTGCCTCGGCGACGACCTGCTCGTGCGCCACCGGACGCCGGCGGTCGGGGGCGCCGCCGAGCCGCTCGGTCAGGTCGTGCCACAGACCCGTCGGCCACGGCCGGGCGAGCAGCCGGACGTCGACCTCGAGCGCGAGGCGGGCGTCGTGCACGTCGGCGCCGCCGGCCGTCACCGCGGCGAGCGCCCGCGCGGTGCTGGTCGTCGTGCTCTCGGTGCGGTACCAGGCGAGGGTGGCGCCGAGCCCGGCGACCGGCCCGACGCTGCGGGCGAGCGCCTGCGCCGACACCCCGATGCTGCTGAACGAGGCGACGCCGCGCTGCTGCAGCGACGACGTGCCCGCCTCGTGCCGGCCGGTCGGCAGGTGGGCGAAGGGGTCGTCGACCCCGGCGAGACGCGGGCGCAGGCTGACGACGGCGTCGAGCGTGGGCCCGCGCCACCACGCCGGCTCGCCGCGCAGGGTCACCACGCCGCCGTGCCGCAGGTCGGCCGCACCCGTGCGCTGGTGCAGCAGCTGGTGGGTCACGGGCAGCCGCAGCAGCCGGTCGCCGCCGTGCCGGGCCAGCGCGGCCGTGACGGCGTCGACGACGAGCCGCCCCGCCGCTGGGTCGGCCGCGGTGGTGGCGGCCGCCGACCAGGCGGC
>NZ_BAAHBM010000187.1:0-1497 GCF_054776675.1 Angustibacter aerolatus | reverse complement strand
GCGGCGGCCTGCGCGGACGCCGTGGCGCCGGCCCGCTGCCCGAGACCCCCGGCGCCGCGGACACCGCCGCGCTGCACGCGCTGCTCGACCAGCACCAGGAGTCGCGGCTGCTCCAGCAGCTGCCGCACCCCGAGGCGCTCGCCGAGCACGCACGGCGGGCGCTGACCGCGGCCGGTGCCACCGTGCCGGACGGCACCGACCCGCTGACGCAGGCGGTCGTGCACCAGCTGCGCGAGGTCACCGGGCCGGGCGCCTGGGTGCCGGTCGGCGAGCACGTGCTGCACGTGACGGGTCGCGTCGAGCGGGGCGCCGTCGGGTCGCCGGCCCGCTCGGCCGCCGGGCGCGAGCGGGTCGACGCCGGCACGGGGATGCTGCTGCGCTACCAGGGGTCGAGCTCCACCGTCCGCGCACCCGTCGGCGCGACGGTGCCGGTGCCGGTCGGGCCGGTGATCCTGGTCGGCGGGCTGCAGGTGGCGCCGGGGCAGCGGGCGGGCGGGGACAACGGCCTGACGCTCACCGCCACCGTCAGCAGCGGGACGTCGCGGCCCGCGGGCACCGGCGCCGGCGTCCCGCAGCACCTCGCGCTGCGGGTGGTGGTGCACGCCACCACCGCGGACGGCTCACCCGGGCCGGTGCTGGCCGAGGTCGTCGAACGGCACCGGGTCGTGCTGACGTCGGAGCCCGTGCGGCCGGTCGACGCGCCCCGGTCGGTCGTGCTCGGGCCGCGCCAGCTGGTGCGCTGGGCTGCGGCGGTCGAGGCGCGGGTCGAGGGCGTCGTCGACCACCACGGGCTCGACGAGGTGCGGCGCCGGCACGCGGGGGCGTTCGGTCACCAGCGAGCGGCCGGTCCGGCGATCGACGCCGCCAGCGGCCACGGCGCCGTCGCGACCACCGCGCGCTCGGCGTCCGGCGTGCTGACCGGGCTCGAGCGACCCCGGCTGACGATCGGCGACCGGCACCTCGGCACGGTCGGCACGCACCTGCGCTCGGTGCCGCAGCTGCTGGCGCTGCGGCCGGTCGGGGTGGTGGCGGACGCCGACGTGCGGGCCGGCACCGAGCTGACGTCGTCGTCGCGGTCGACCGACGCGCGGGCCCGGCAGCTGACGGCGGGACCGTCCGCCGCGGCCGTCGTCGGCGTGCCCCACCTCGTGTTCGTGTCGGGTGAGGTCGCCGCGACGCTGAGCCTCGAGGTCGCCGGCCGGTCGAGCACCCTCGACGCGACCCGGGGCGTCAGCTCGCTGGAGGTGACGTCCGGCGAGTCGCTGCTGCTGCTCGGCGACACCCGCCTGCACGACGCGCTGCGGCTGCCGGGCGGCGCCTGGGCTCCCGCCGCGCCGGCCGGCGGGCACCCGGTGACGACGCTGCACAGCGTGCCCGTGCCGCTCGCTGCGGCGCTGGGCCTGGCCACCCCTGGGTCGGAACCGGCGGGGCGGCCGGCCCGGCTCGTGCCCGGCGCGCTGCACGCCGCGCTCGGACCCGCCGCCTGGTCGGCGGCCG
>NZ_BAAHBM010000186.1:0-1606 GCF_054776675.1 Angustibacter aerolatus | reverse complement strand
CGCCACCGGCCAGCCGGTAGCGCACCGGGGCGCCGTCGCCGGCCTGGTCGAGCACGAGCGTGCGGACGGCGGCCGGGCCGGTCGCCGCGTCGGCGGCCACGGCGGGCAGCGCGGTCGGGGCGATGCGGTCGAGCGGTCCGGCGGTGCCGGTGAGCACCCAGGCCGCACCGGCGACGACGGGGGCGAGCACCGCCACGAGCACGACCGGCGCGAGCACGAGCTGCCGCCACCCGAGGCCGTGCCCGACGAGCCGGGCCCGCAGACCGTCGGCCCCGCTCAGCACGGCCACGAGGACGGCGAGCAGCAGCAGCGACAGGCCGGTGGCGGGCAGCGCGTGCACCGGCCGGCTGGTGGCGGTCGAGGCGAGCACCAGGTGCGGGGCGAGCAGCGCGAGCGCCAGGCCGAGCACGCCCAGCAGCCAGGCGGCGCCCGCGACCCGGCCGCGACGTCCGCCGCGCACCAGGACGACGACACCCGGCAGCAGCGGCACGGCGAGCAGCACCGCGGCGACCCAGCGCGGCAGGTCGAGCGGCAGCGCGGCCGCGCCGGCGGCGACGTCGAGCTGCCCGTCCCAGCCGCCGGCGGCCGCACCGTCGGCGAGCGCACCGGGACCGGCGAGCAGCAGCGCGGGGTGGCCGGCCACCTGCAGGAGCCACGGGCCGAGCAGCGCGGGTGCGAGCACGAGCACGGCCAGCGCCCGCAGCCGGGTCGCACCGCGGCCGGCCAGCAGCCCGCCGAGCGCGACCAGCAGCCCGGCCACCAGCCACACCGGCACCAGCCCGCCGAGCACCGCCAGGCCCAGCGCCGCGGCACAGGCCGCGGCCGTCGGGCCGCCACCGCGCACGCGGTCGACCGCACCGGCCCCCAGGGCGCGAGCCAGGGCGGCGGCCACGAGCGGGACCAGCACGTGCGCGACGACCGGTCCGAGCCGGCCACCGCCGACGCCGGTCGCCAGCACCGGCGCGAGGCCCCAGGTCAGCGCGGCCCAGGTGCGCAGGGCCCGCGAGCGGGTGGCGGCGCCGGCCGCGGCGTACGCCGTGAGGGTGGCCAGCAGCGGTGCGCCGAGCAGCAGGACGTCGAGCGCGCGGCTCGGCGCGGCACCGGACACCAGGTGCAGCAACCGGACGACGCCCGCCTGCAGCACGCCCAGACCCGAGCCGGCCGTGTCGGTGCCGAGGCCCGCGCCGCGCACGCCGTCGAGCGCTCCGTGCAGCAGGTCGCCGCCGTCGCCCTCGGCGCGGCCGAGCTCACCGCCCGCCAGCACCCCCGCACCCAGCAGGTCGCGGCCGGCGACGAGCCCCACGGCGAGCGCCAGCAGGCTCGCCCCGGTGAGCGGGTGACGAGCCACCCGGCGCGGCCAGCGGGCGGGCGGCACGACCCACGACGACGCCTCGTCGGCGGTCGGCCCCGGCTCGGGCGGGTCGGTCGACCCGGTCGAGATCTCGGCGTCGGGCCCGACCTCGACCGCGGGCGCCGCCGTCAGGTCGAGGGACGTCGCACCCGGCGCGGGCACCTGGGCGGTGTCGGGCTCGCGGCTGGCCCAGGCGACGACGGCCTGGGCGGCGCGGCGCCCGGCGGCCGACCGCGGCACGAGCAGCGGGCGCAC
>NZ_BAAHBM010000185.1:0-1634 GCF_054776675.1 Angustibacter aerolatus | reverse complement strand
GGGCGGCGCCCGGCGACAGCGGCCCGATCAGCGGCACGCCCGCCGTCTCGCCGTCGTCCACGCCGGGTGCCGGGCGGGGCACCACCAGCGCCTGCACGTCGACCGGCACGCAGATGCGCGGCTCGCGCAGCAGCGCGCCGTCCCAGGTGTCGAGCACCGCGGCCACCAGGCCGGTGCGGGCCGCGACGCTGTAGGCCGCCGCGCCCTGGAACGCCGAGACCTGCTTCGGGTCGTAGGGGCTCACGGCTGCCCGCCCCCGCCCCGCGGCAGCACCGCCGGCCCGAGGTCGGCCCGGACGGCGTCGAAGCGGGCCACGAGCTGCGCGTACCCGAGCGCCGGGCGGAACACCGCGTCGAGCTCGACCTGGCGCGCCTGCGGGTCGCTCAGCGTGCGGTCGCCGAAGACCGCGCGGAACGGGAACTGCAGCAGCTCCATGCCCAGCTCGGCCGCGTCGACCTGCCCGTCGGTCAGCACGTGGGCGGGGTCACCGTTCGCGCCGATGCGGCGGGCCAGCTCGGCCACGTGCACCACCCCCGGCGCGCCGCGGCGGAACGGCACCTTCACCTGCACCGGCGGCACGAGCCGCTGCGCCGTCCGCACGTCCCGCAGCTCGATGCTCGCCGCGAGGCCCCCGGCGCCGTCCGGCAACGAGTCGATGCCGTACTGGACGCCGGCGCGGGGCTCCTCCAGGTGCACGACCTGCGGGAAGCCGTCGATCAGCACCAGCAGCACGGCGGGCGCCAGCCGCTCCATGCGCAGCAGGGTCAACCGCCCCAGCCGGCCGCCGTCCGCGTCGTCGACGGCGTCGTCCGCCTCGACCGGCCGCTCCAGCAGGTTGTCCTTCGCGTACGCCCGCACGTGCAGCGCCGGCCAGCCGGAGACCAGCCGCGAGCGCAGCAGGAACCCGGTGACCGGGCCGGCCGGGCCGCTCGGCACGTCGGCGCCGCGCTCCCAGCCCGGCAGGCGCACCAGCCGCTCGGCCTCGTCGACCTCGTCGCGCACCACCGGGTAGACCTGCTCCAGCACGGCCCGGTCGGACGTCGTCACCGTGCCGACGCCGAGCGCGCCCTCGACCAGCGCGTCGGTCCAGCCGCGGTCGAGGTGGAAGAACCGGATCGACTCCGCGGGCAGCAGCGAGGCGTCCGCGACGAGGTGGCTGAACGGCACCGGCTCGAGCAGCCGCAGCCGGGCCAACCACAGCCGCAGGTCGCGCGGCACCCGGCGCGGGCCCGGGTCGGGCGCGTCCTCGCTCGCCTGCGGCACCAGCTGGTCGATCAGCCCGAGCAGCGCCTTGGTCACCTCGCCGTCGACCGCGGTCAGCAGCCGCCGCCCGCTCGACAGACCCGCCTCCGTCATCGCACGACCCCCGTCTGCTGCAGCGCGCTGGCCGCGTCGACCAGCCGGCCGGCCAGGTCCTCCAGCGCCACCCGCGCCGCGGCCCGGTCGGTGTCGAGGTCGCGGACGGCCACCTGCACCGGGGCCGTCCGCAGCCGCGCGGCCGTGGTGGCGGCGTCCTCGCCGTCGAGCTCGATGCCGAGACCGGCCGCCAGGCGCGCGTCGCGGCCCTCCCCGAACGCGGCGACGTCGTCCGACGCGCTGCCGCGGGGTGCGGCGGGGACGACGTCGGCCAGGTC
>NZ_BAAHBM010000184.1:0-1655 GCF_054776675.1 Angustibacter aerolatus | reverse complement strand
TGCCGGGCAGGCCGAGCTCCTCGCCGAGCGCCGGCAGCACCGCGCGCAGCCCGGCGACGCCCTGCCGTCGCAGGCCGACGAGCAGGTCGCCCAGGGGGCCGCCGTCGCACGCGCCGAGCGGCGCGCCGGGCAGCGTGTGCACGGCGTGCGCCTCGTCCGACCCCTGCACGACGTCGCGGGCCTCGTCGGGCCCGGCGCGGCCGTCGAGCACGGCGCTGCCCCAGGCGGCGAGCAGGGCGGCGCGGGGCAGGTGGGCGGTCACCGCTCAAGGCTACGAGGCGCTCGCATAGGGTCGTGCACATGAGCGACGTGCTGGAGCTCGCCGGGGTCAGCGTCGTCCGCGGCAGCACCACCCTGCTGGCGGACGTGGACTGGTCGGTCAGCGAGGGGGAGCGCTGGGTGGTGCTCGGCCCCAACGGCGCGGGCAAGACCACCCTGCTGCAGCTGGCCTCGGCCCAGATGCACCCCACCACCGGCGTCGTCGGCGTGCTGGGCGAGGTGCTCGGGGCGGTCGACGTCTTCGAGCTGCGCCCCCGCATCGGCCTGGCCAGCGCCTCGCTCTCCGGCCGGCTCCCGGCGTCCGAGCGGGTCAGCGACGTGGTGGTGACCGCCGCCTACGGCGTCACCGGCCGCTGGCGCGAGGCGTACGACGACCTCGACCACGCCCGCGCCGGGCAGCTGCTCGACGCGCTCGGCGTCGCGCACCTGGCCGACCGCACCTTCGGCACGCTGAGCGAGGGCGAGCGCAAGCGGGTGCAGATCGCCCGCGCGCTGATGACCGACCCCGAGCTCATGCTGCTCGACGAACCCGCCGCCGGCCTCGACCTCGGCGGCCGCGAGGACCTCGTGCGCCGCCTCGGCCAGCTGGCCGAGGACGTCGAGGCGCCCGCCCTGGTGCTCGTGACCCACCACGTCGAGGAGATCCCGCCGGGCTTCACCGACGTGCTGCTGCTGCGCGAGGGGCGGGTGGTGGCCGCCGGCCCCATCGAGCTCGCCCTCACCCAGGAGCACCTCGAGGCGACCTTCGGCCTGCCGCTGGTGCTCGAGCGCCACGGCGATCGCTGGACCGCCCGCGCGCGCTAGATGTCGTGCCGAAGTGCGAGCAGCGGTTCACCCGAGCACGCTTTGGTGAACCGCTGCTCGCATCTCGGCAGGAGCTCAGGGGGTGCTGGGGGACGCGGCGAGCTCGGCCTGCACCCGGAGCACGAGCTGCACGTACCACTCGGCGTGGTTGTAGCGCAGCAGCGCCGAGTGCACGCCGTCCGGGCCGCGGCCGGCGCCGTTCGCACACAGGTAGCGGGCGGCGGTGAACACCGAGTCGGCCGGCGAGAACGGGTCGGCGGTGCCGTCGTGGTCGCCGTCGACGGCGTACGCCCGGAACGTCGCGGGCATGAACTGCATCGGCCCGACGGCCCCGGCCGAGCTGGGGCCGACGTTGCGGCCGTGGCCGCTCTCGACCTGGCCGACGGCGGCGAGCAGGGTCCAGTCCATGCCGGCGCACGTGGTCGCGGCCTGGTGGTAGAGGTCGAAGTACACGCTGGGGGCGGCCTGCGCGTGCACCGTCGCCAGGGCGGCCGCACGGGCGGCGGCGGCCGCTCGACGGGCGGCGGCCAGGGCCCTCGCGGCGCGCTCGGCGGCCTCGAGCCGGGCGCGCA
>NZ_BAAHBM010000183.1:0-1656 GCF_054776675.1 Angustibacter aerolatus | reverse complement strand
GGCACCGGACGCGACGGCGGACGTCGTGGCGGACGTCGTGGCGGACGTCGGCGCGGGGCCGGGGCTCGCGGCGGTGGTGGACGTCGGCGCGGGGCCGGACGTCGCAGCTGGTGCGGCGCCCGCGGCGACCGGGCCGCCGGCGTCGCTCGTGCCGGTGCAGGCCGTCGCCAGCGCCAGCAGCAGCACCGAGAGCACCGAGAGCACCGACGGCACCGACGGCACCGACGGCAGTGCGGCCCGGGCGGCCGGCGTGCTGCGGCGGCCGGGGCGCGGCCTCACTCGCGACGTCGCGACCGGCCGACCACCCGGCGGGCCAGGCCCAGCGCCAGCAGCAGCAGCGCCGCGAACCCGGCGGCCGTCGTCCAGGCCCGCACCTCGATGCTGCCGGGCGCCTGGCCGGCCGTGCCGCCGCCACCGGTCTGCGCGCCGCCCGCGGGCGCCGCACCCACGCCCGAGGCGTCGGTGAAGACCTTCGTGCGCAGCCGTCCGGCCGAGCCGTCGAGCACGACGACGGTGTAGACGCCGCCGGCGCCGAGCCGGACGCTGCCGGTGGTCGCCGGGTCGTCGTCGCCCCTGACCCGCAGCGTCCAGCGGCCGGCCGGCACCGACCGGTAACCGGTGACCTGGCCGATCGCCGCGCCCTGCACGAGCGCCGGTCCGCCGACCGCCTGCACCGAGACGTGGTCGGCCAGCGACACGGCCGGCAGCACGCGCACGTTGGCCGCGCCCCGGGCGGGCGGCGTGAGGTCGTCGACGAGCGTCGCCAGCCGGGGGGCGGAGGCGGTGCCCACGATCGCCAGCGTGACGGCCCGACCCTTGCGCACGGTGAACTGCCGGGACAGCAGCGGCGCGATGCTGCCCGCGCTCGGCCGCACGGTGAGCGTGTACGAGCCGGGTGCGACCTTCTGGTAGTCGGTGACGTCGCCGTAGCCGGCGCCCGGCGTCATCAGGATCTTCGTGCCCGGGGTGCCGTCGAGCGGGGCCAGGTCGACGCGCGCGGCGCCGACGTCGGGCACCAGGTGCGCCGCCCGCACCCACGCGACGCCGTCACCGGCGGCGTGCGCCGGATCGGCGGGCACCAGCAGCAGCAGCGCGAGCGCCAGCAGCAGCCGGACGGCGGGTGGGCGGGTCATCGCGACACCGACAGGGTGCGCAGCGGCTCGACCTGGTCGGTGGTGTGCAGGGTGATCACGGTGCGACCTCGCCTGGGGAGCTGGACGGTGACCGTGGCCGGTCGGCCGGGTCGTGGGGTGACGAGCGGGTAGCTCAGCGAGCCGCCGTCGGTCTCGGTGCGGACCTCGAGCGGGCCGGTGGTGCGGTCGGTGCGCAGGACGACGTCCGCCTCGGCGGCGCCCACCCGGTCGAGCGAGATCGCCAGCGCGGTCGCCGGGCGGCGGGCGCGGGCGGGCGCTGCCGCCTGCCCCGTCGACGAGGTCGAGGGGGACGACGAGGACGAGGGGGACGAAGGCGACGGCTGGGCCGAGGGAGCCGGCTGGGTCGATGGGGCCGGCGGGGGCTCGGCGGCGACGGGCGACGGTGCACCGCCGCCGGTCGTCAGCGCGAGGGCGACGAGCGCCACCGTGACGGCGACGCAGGCGAGCGGCGCCCGCCCGACCCGGCCGAGCGCGTTGGCCGCGGGTGCGGTCGCCGCCCGCC
>NZ_BAAHBM010000182.1:0-1691 GCF_054776675.1 Angustibacter aerolatus | reverse complement strand
CGGGCGTCGACGCACCGCCGGCACAGCCCGCCCCGCGCGCACCGAGGCGCCCTCGGCAGGCCCCGGTCGCGCTCGGCGGCCTGGGCGACGTGCTCGGCCTCGCCGACGGTGACGACCGCCCGGCGCGGCCGCGTCCCGAGCGCGGCGACGACGACCCGCGGCAGAGCCGCACCGTCATCGTGGTCGTCGCCGTCTTCGTGGTCGTGTTCCTGCTGCTCGCCTGGAAGGGCCTCAGCGGTCTGGGCGGCGACCCGACCGGTGCCGCGCCCGCACCGACGGTCAGCCGCACGCCGTCCGCGACGGCGACGCCCAGCGCGACGCCGACCGAGACCCCGAGCGAGACCCCCAGCCAGACCCCGACGGGCGGCCCGATCGAGATCGCCTCGGCCACCGGGTTCGACCCCGACGGCGACGGCTCGGAGAAGGACGACGACGCCGACAGGGCCACCGACGGCGACCCCAGCACCTCGTGGACGTCGGAGCGCTACAAGTCGGCGTCGTTCGGCGGCCTGAAGCCCGGCGTCGGCCTGCAGCTGCGGCTCGACGGCGAGCAGCGGGTGTCGGAGGTCGTCGTCGACGTCGGCGGCGAGGGGTCGACCGTGCAGCTGCGCACGGCCGACGGCGACGACCTGGGGTCGAAGGTGCTCGCCGAGCAGCAGGACGCCTCGGGCACAGTGACGCTGGAGCCCGACGAGCCGTTCGAGGCCGACACGCTGGTCGTCTGGTTCACGCAGGCTGCCGCGATGGACGGCGGGTTCCGGGCCGAGGTCGCCGACGTGCAGGTGCGGTGACCGGCCCGGCCCCGGACGCCGTCCCCGACGCCGAGCTGCTGGCCCGGCACGTCGCGGGCGACCCGGAGGCCTTCGCCGAGCTCGTGCGCCGGCACCGCGACCGGCTGTGGGCGGTGGCCGTGCGCACGCTCGGCGACCGCGAGGAGGCGGCCGACGCGCTGCAGGACGCGCTGCTGTCGGCGTACCGCCGGGCGGCCGGCTTCCGCGGCGAGGCCGCCGTCACCACCTGGCTGCACCGCATCGTGGTGAACGCGTGCATCGACAGGGTGCGCCGCCGCCGCCCCACCGTCCCGCTGCCGGACGCCGAGCCGGCCGACCCGCGCGACGCGCACGAGGCCACCGTCACCGCCCTCGACGTCCGGGCCGCGCTCGACCGCCTGCCCGAGCACCAGCGCACCGCCCTCGTGCTCGTCGACGTGCACGGCCTGTCGGTCGCCGAGGCGGCGGCGGTGCTCGAGGTGCCCGAGGGCACGGTGAAATCGCGCTGCGCCCGGGGCCGCACCGCGCTCGCGCCGCTGCTCGCCCAGCACGCACCCGGCGCCGAGCGGAACCGTGAGGCCGACCCCGGCGTCCGACCGGTGCAGGGCGCACGCCCGACGACGACCGAGGGAGGACGCGCGTGACCGATCAGCCGCGCGACCCCCGTCTCGCCGTGCCCGAGGGCGACGAGCCCGACCTCGACGGTCCCGCGCTCGCCGTGCGCGCCGCGCTGCGGGCACTGCCCGACCCCGGTCCCCTGCCGACCGACGTCGCCGCCCGGCTCGACGCCGCGTTGGCGGGGCTCTCGCCCGCCGACGTCGAGGCCCCTGACGACGCGCCCCCCGGCGCACCGGCCCCGGACGCGACGGTCACCGTGCTGCCCGCGCTGCCGGCGCGGCCCGAGCGGCGACGCCGGGTGCC
>NZ_BAAHBM010000181.1:0-1726 GCF_054776675.1 Angustibacter aerolatus | reverse complement strand
CCCGCGCCACGCAGCAGGCGTTCGACGCCGCGGCCCCGGCCCGGCTGGCGCTCGTGGTGCCCGACGCCGGCACGCTGCACGACCGGCTGCCCGCCGCCGTCCGCGGCCTCGGTGCCGAGCGGCCGCTGGTGCCGGTCGGCGTCCACCTCGGTCTGGGCGACCCTGCGCCGGGCGGCATCGGGTTCGTGCTGCCGGGGCAGGGCGCGCAGCACGTCGGCATGAGCGGCGACGTCACCTGCCACGTGCCGGCGGCGCAGGACGTCTGGGACCGGTACGGCGCCACCGAGGTGGCCGGGCAGCCGCTGCACCGCGTGGTCCTCCCGCCGCCGGCCCGCGACGACGACGAGCGGGCCGAGCAGCAGCGGCTGCTGACCCGCACCGAGTGCGCGCAGCCGGCGCTGGCCGTGCACAGCCTGGTGCTGCTGGAGGTGCTCGGGCAGCTCGGCCTCCGCCCCGACGCCGTCGCCGGCCACAGCTTCGGCGAGCTCGTCGCGCTGCACGTGGCCGGGGCGCTCACCGCCGACGACCTCGTCGAGCTGGCCGGGGTGCGCGGCCGGGCGATGCGCGACGCGGCCGCCGGCACCGACGGCGTCATGGTGGCCGCGCTCACCGAGCCGGCACAGGTCGAGCGGGCGCTCGCGCGGGCGGGCCGCGAGCGGGTGTGGGTCGCGAACCGCAACGGTCCGCGGCAGGTCGTGCTGTCGGGCGCGGCCGACGACGTCGCCGCCGTGGTCGACGACCTGAGCGTGCACGGCGTCGAGACCCGCGCGCTGCAGGCGTCGACCGCGTTCCACACCCCGGTCGTCGCCGACGCCGTGCCGCGACTGCTCGAGCACCTGGCCGGGGTCGACGTCCGCCCGCCTCGGCTGCCGGTGCTCGGCAACGCGGACGCCGCGCCCTACCCGGCCGACCCCGCCGCCGTCCGCCGCCGGCTGGCCGAGCAGCTCACCGGTCCCGTGCGGTTCGTTGACGACGTCGAGGCGATGTACGCGCTCGGCGTGCGCACGTTCGTCGAGGTCGGTGCCGGGTCGGCCCTGACCGGCCTGGTCGGCCAGGTGCTCGCCGGGCGCGAGCACCTCGCCGTCGCCCTCGACCACCCCGCGCGGCACGGGGTCACCGCCCTGCAGCAGGCCCTCGCCGCGCTCGCCGCCCGCGGCGTCCCGATGGACCACGACCGGCTCTGGGCACCCTTCGCCCCCACCGCCCCGACCAGTGAGGAACCCACCATGACCGTGCAGCTCGACGGCACCGGCACGCACGCACCCGCCCCCGCCCGGGTGCCGGACGTCGTGCGGCTGGACCTCCCCGCGGCCACCCCGGCGACCCGTGCGGACGATGCGTTCGAGGTCGACGCCGCGCCCGGCGCGGCCGCGCTCGTCGAGCTGCAGCGCCAGGCGGCCGAGACGCACCTCGCCTGCCAGCAGCTGCTGGCCGACAACCACGCCGCCTACCTGCACCGCGTGCGCGCCGCCGTCGCCGCCCTCACCGGCGGGCGCGCGCAGCCCGCGCAGGCCGGGCAGCCCGCAGCGCCGGCGCCGACCCAGCTGACGCGATCGGTGTCGTCGGCGCAGGCGATGCCGCAGGTGCCGCCCGCCCGGGAGGTCGCCGTGCCCGCGGTCTTCGAGCGAGCGGCGGCTCCCGCCGCGGTCGCCGAGCCCGAGCCGATGCCCCCGGCGCCCTGGCTGCCCCCGGTGGCTCCCGAGGCGTCAGCACCTGCGGCCCCGCC
>NZ_BAAHBM010000180.1:0-1888 GCF_054776675.1 Angustibacter aerolatus | reverse complement strand
CGCCGCCAGCCCGCCCGTGGCGGCGACGAGCACCCGCTGCGGGGCGTACGCGCCCAGGTGCCGGGTCTTGGACGGCGCGCGCCACGGCGGCCGGGTGACCAGCGGCCAGCACAGGGCCAGGGCCGCGGGCACGAGCGCCCAACCGCGCGGCAGCGAGGTCGCGGCCAGCACCGGGGCCAGCGCCGCCAGCACCAGCGAGAGGGCGTCGAGCAGCTGTCGCAGCAGGGCCGGGCGCAGCAGCTGCCGGCCGCCCGGTGCCGCGGCGTCCGCGTCGACCTCGGCGCCGGCGCCCGCGGGGCCGTCGGAGCCGTCGAGCCCCTCGAGTCCCTGGCCGCGTCCGGCGTCCTCGCGCCCCTCACCCGCGCGGTGGTCGTCGGCCTCGGCGGCTCGCACGTCGCGGTCACCGGTCTCGACGCCGTCACCGGCGTCGTCGAGGCCGTCGCCGCGGACGACGCCGACACCCGCCACGACGTCGTCGACGGCGCGGACGAAGACGTCGGAGTACCCCTCGTCGGAGAAGTCGCCCAGGTAGCGCACCCGCACGCGCTCGCGCTGCTCGCGCAGGGCGTCGTCGCCGAGCAGCTGGTCGAGCAGGCCGTCGAGGCCGCTCAGGTCGTGCGCGAGCAGGTAGGCGCCGCGGGCGACCGGGTAGTCCTCGACGAACCGGTCGGCCGCGGGCGTCGGCACGTACATCGCCATCGGCTTGTGCGAGTGCAGGTAGTCGACGGCCACGCTCGACACGTCGCACACCATGGCGTCCGAGGCGTTGAAGCACTCGAAGACGCTCGGCTGCTCGGCGCGGTCGCCCCAGAGGTGGTCGCGGCCGGTGCGCTCGGCGTCGCGGGCCAGCAGCCCCGCCACCTCGGCGATGCGCAGCGCGTCGTCCGGGTGGTCCTTGCTGTAGGGGTGCGGGCGGAAGACCACGCGCACCCCGCGGTCGAGCAGCGCCTGCACGATCGCGGCCGCGTGCGGCAGCGAGTACAGCTCGGTCGCCTCGGCGTCCCCGCGCCAGGTCGGCGCGTACAGCACGGTCGGCTCGGCGACGTCGGCCACCGCGCGACGGGCCGGCTCGACCAGCTCGACCTGGGGCCGGCCGACGACCTGCAGGCGACGCAGGTCGAGGCGCACGCCCTGCGCGGCATACCGCTCGACGGCCGCCTGCCCAGCGAGGAACACCCGGTCGTACATCGCGTGGGTGGGGTTCGACGACGTCGCCTTGTCGCTGTCGCCGTGGCCGACGTGCACGTGGGTGAGGTGGCTGTGCCGCACCATCTGCCCGTTGCCGGACGCCGCGTTCACGTAGAACACGGTGGTGAGGCCGGGCACCAGCAGGTCCTCGAGCTCGCGGCTGGTGCGGCAGGCGACCACCGGCACGTCGGTCAGCCCCGCGAGCACCCTCGCCGGACCCTCGGCGCGGGTCACGATCATGAACCGGCGGCCGGTGCGCTGCAGGTAGGGCAGCCACATGGTCACCTGGTACGACGCGTCGTCCGGCCGCGCCTGGTAGACCACGAACTCCGGTGCGTGGGCCGCGACCGCGCCACGGAACGCGCGCCGCAGCCGGCGGTCGGAGCGCACCTGGCGCAGCGCCCCCGCGACCACGACGAGGCCGGTGAGCCCCGCGAGCAGCACGGTCGCCGTCCACGGCCAGACCGGCAGGTCGAGCAGCGCCACCGCGAGCCCGACGGCGGTGGACACGAGCAGCGCCCGGCCCGCCCACACCGGCTCGAACGGCATCGGCGGCCGCTGCGGCACCCCGGGCAGGTGCGCGGCCCACATGCGCCGCGCCCCGACGAGCCGGCGGACGACCGGCTCGGCGGTCAGCCCGACCACGGTCGCGGCGGCCGTCGCCCAGGCCGGCCAGCCGTGCCACCCGCCGCCGTCACCG
>NZ_BAAHBM010000179.1:0-1893 GCF_054776675.1 Angustibacter aerolatus | reverse complement strand
CCCGGGCCGCGATGGCTAGGGCGACGGCGGGCCGCGCGGCGCTCGCCGACGCCGCCCAGGTCGCCGTCAAGGTGGGCTCGAGCTCGCTGACCCGCCCGGACGGGCGCATCGACGACGACCGGGTCGGCGCGCTGGTGGACGCGCTGTCCGCGGCGCGCGGGCGCGGCACCGAGGTGGTGCTGGTCTCGTCCGGCGCGATCGCGGCGGGCCTCGAGCCGCTCGGGCTCGATCGGCGCCCGCGCGACCTCGCCACCCAGCAGGCCGCCGCCAGCGTCGGCCAGGGCCGGCTGATGGCCCGCTACACCACCTCGTTCCTGCGCCACGACCTGCGCGTCGGGCAGGTGCTGCTGACCGCCGAGGACGTCATCCGGCGCACGCACTACGCCAACGCCCGCCGCACCTTCGGGCGGCTGCTGCAGCTCGGTGTGGTGCCCGTCGTGAACGAGAACGACACCGTGGCCACCGACGAGATCCGGTTCGGAGACAACGACCGGCTGGCGGCGCTCGTCGCGCACCTGGTGCACGCCGACGCGCTGGTGCTGCTGACCGACGTCGACGCGCTGTACGACCGCGCCCCCGGCACGCCGGGCGCCCGGCGGCTCGACGTCGTGCGCGGCCCGGCCGACCTCGAGGGCGTCGTGCTGGGCCGCAGCAGCAGCCGGGTCGGCACCGGCGGCATGGTGACGAAGGTGGAGGCCGCCTCCATCGCCACCACGGCGGGCATCGGCACCGTGCTCACCGCGGTCGACCGGTTGCCCGAGGCGCTGGCCGGCGACGACGTCGGCACCTGGTTCGCGCCCACCGGCTCGCGCCGCGCCAGCCGGCTGCTCTGGCTGGCCCACGCCACCCGTCCGCGCGGCCGCGTGCGGCTCGACGCCGGGGCCGTCGCGGCCGTCGTCGAGCGTCGGATGTCGCTGCTCCCGGCGGGTGTCACGGGGGTCGACGGCGAGTTCGCCGCGGGGGACCCGGTCGACCTGGTTGACGAAAACGGTCACGCCGTCGCCCGCGGACTGATCCAATATGCAGCGAAGGAGCTGCCCGGGTTGCTGGGTCGTTCCACCCGTGAGCTCGGCCGCGAGCTCGGACCGGCGTACGAGCGCGAGGTCGTCCACCGCGACGACCTGGTGCTGCTGCGCCACCAGACCTGAGGAGGCTGCGTGCTCGTCGACGTCGACCTGACGGCCGGGGGTGAGGCGATGCCGTTGTGGCACGTCACGCTCACGGTGGCCGGTGACGCCTGCGAGCCGGACGCCCTGCGTCTCGCGCTCGACCGGCTCGTCATGGAGCGCCCGTTCATGCTCTCGGTGCGCTACGACGGCGAGCGCGCCGAGCTGCGCTACTGGGACGAGGCCGAGGACGTCGACGACGCCGCCGCGCTCGCCCTGCGCCTGTGGGGCGACCACCGGGCCAGCTGCGGCCTGCCGAGCTGGCGGGTGGTCGGCCTCGAGGTGCTCGACCGCGACACCGTGCACGCCCGCGGCGCCGGCCGCCCGGCGTCCCCGCTCGTCGCCGCCGGCGTCACCCCCTTCTAGCCCCACCGCCCCCGCCGAGCCCTCGCCGGGGCGCCCGCGAGCCACGTGAAGTCGGCTGGCGCACCGTTCGATGGGCGTGCAAGCCCATGGAACGGTGCGGCAGCCCATGGGCACCAGGGCCTCAGCGATGTGTCCGCGGGCGGCGAACGGGCCTGTGCGCCGATACCCCCCGCCCGTAGGCTTGGCGGCATGAGCGCCCCGACCAGCGAGCGTCCGCAGACCGTGCCCGACGCCGCCGTGCGCGACCGCGTGCTCGAGGCCTGTCGCCGGGCCCGGGAGGCCGCGCGCGCCGTGCGACCGCTGACCCGGGCCGCGAAGGACGCCGTGCTGCTGGCCGCCGCCGACGCGCTCGACGCCGCCG
>NZ_BAAHBM010000178.1:0-1998 GCF_054776675.1 Angustibacter aerolatus | reverse complement strand
CCCGCCGGCCCGGGGTCGGCGAGCGCGGTCGCCCGCACCTGCTGGCCACGCTGACCGCCGCCGCCCCGCACCAGCGCACCCGCGGGCGCAGCGGCCCCGGCCTGCTGGTGACCCGCGACGACGTGCGGCTGCCCGTGCGCGAGGGCCGCGAGGGCAACCTGGTGCTGCTCGTGGTCGACGCCAGCGGCTCGATGGCCGCGCGGCAGCGGCTGCGCGAGACCAAGACGGCCGTGCTGTCGCTGCTGCTCGATGCGTACCAGCGGCGCGACAAGGTGGGGCTGGTGACGTTCCGCGGCCGCACCGCGACCGTCGCGCTGCCGCCGACGTCGAGCGTCGAGGCGGGCGCGGCCAGGCTGCGGCACCTCGAGGCCGGCGGCCGCACCCCGCTCGCCGAGGGTCTGCTCGCCGCGGGCGAGGTGCTGCGCGTCGAGCGGCTGAAGGACCCGGCCCGGCGTCCGCTGCTGGTGGTGGTGACCGACGGGCGGGCGACGTCCGGCGGGGGTGCCGTCGCGCGGTCGCTGCAGGCGGCGCACGTGCTGCGCTCGACCGGGGTCGCCGCCGTCGTCGTCGACTACGAGGACCGCGGGCCCGGCCGGGTCGCGCTGGGCCTCGCCGGCGATCTCGCCACCGCCCTCGGGGCCGAGCACCTCGACCTGGGCGCGGTCGCCGCGAGCTCGTTGACCCGCGCGGTGCGCGAGCGCACGCTGCCGGCTCGGGGCGCCGCCTGATGCCGCAGGGACAGCCCGCCGCCGTGCCGGCCGACGGCCTCACGACCCGGCAGCGGCGCAACCGGCCGCTCGTCGTCGTCCACACCGGCGAGATGAAGGGCAAGTCGACGGCCGCCTTCGGGCTCGCGCTGCGCGGGTGGAACCAGGGCTGGCGCATCGGGGTCTTCCAGTTCGTGAAGTCGGCGAAGTGGAAGGTCGGTGAGGAGGAGGCCCTCACTGCGCTCGGCCGGGTGCACGAGCAGACCGGGCAGGGCGGGCCCGTCGAGTGGCACAAGATGGGCCAGGGCTGGTCGTGGACCCGCAAGCAGGGCACCGAGACCGACCACGCGGCCGACGCTCTGGAGGGCTGGCACGAGATCCGCCGCCGGCTCGAGACCGAGCAGCACGACCTCTACGTGCTCGACGAGTTCACCTACCCGATGAAGTGGGGCTGGGTCGACGTCGACGAGGTCGTACAGGTGCTGCGCGACCGCCCCGGCCACCAGCACGTCGTCGTCACCGGCCGCGACGCCGACCCGCGGCTGGTCGAGGCCGCCGACCTCGTGGTCGAGATGACGAAGATCAAGCACCCGATGGACGCCGGCGCCAAGGGGCAGCGGGGGATCGAGTGGTGACCCCCGCCAGCCCGGTCTCGGCGCCGGCGCCGGTGCAGCGCGACGCCTGCCCCGGCGTGCTGCGCGTGCACGTCGCCGGCGACGGCGGCCTGGTGCGGTTGCGGGTGCCGGGCGGCTCCCTCGAACCGCAGCTGCTGCACGCCCTGGCCGGGCTCGCCGAGCGGTGGGCGGTCGACCGTGCCGTGCACCTCACCTCGCGCGGCAACCTCCAGCTGCGCGGCGTGCCGCTGCGCGACGCCGTCGAGGGCGCCGCACCCGAGGTGCTGCCCGAGGTGGTCGCCGACGTCGAGCGCGCCGGGCTGCTGCCCAGCCGCACGCACGAGCAGGCCCGCAACGTCGTCGCATCACCCGGCGGCGGGCCGGACGCGCCCGACCTGCGCCGCACGGTGCAGGCGCTCGACCGGGGGCTGTGCGCCGACCCCGCGCTGGCGAGCCTGGGTGGGCGCTTCCTGTTCGGCCTCGACGACGGCACCGGCGACGTGCTGTCGCTGCGCCCCGACGTCGCCTGGTCGCCCGACGCGCTCTTCGTCGACGGCCGCGAGGTGCTGGCCGCGCGCGCCGCCGGGGCCGACGTCCCGGCGCAGCTGCTGCGGCTCGCCGCGGCGTTCGTCGCCGTGCGCGGTGACGGCCCGGCCCGACGGGTGCGCGAGCTGCCC
>NZ_BAAHBM010000177.1:0-2000 GCF_054776675.1 Angustibacter aerolatus | reverse complement strand
TGCGGCGGACGGCGCGGCGGGGTGCGCCGGGCGTCCGGACGGCGCACGACGAGGTCGCCGTCGGGCGACTCGGCCGCCGGGGCCAGGCCCAGGTCGCGCAGCACCTTGAGCACCGTGGCCGGGTCGGCCTGCGCGGCGAGCACGGTCGGGGCGAGCAGCCGCAGCCGCAGCGAGGCGGCCCGGCGGTCGGCCAGCAGCTCGCGCAGCGCCGCCTCGTCGTCGCTGCGCACCACCGAGGTCGCGGGCGACACCCGCACCTGCCCGTGCCGGCGGGCGACGTCCTGCACGAGGTACTCGAGCGGCTGCGGCAGCGGGGTGCGGCTCGACCGGCTCAGCTCGCCGGTGAGTCGCGCCGCCGACCACCCGGCGTCCATCGCCCGGCGCACCGAGCCGGCCGAGAACCGGTAGACCGTGGCGCCGCCGCGCGACTCGACGTCGGCGCTCAGGGCCATGAGCCGGGCGAGCTGCGTCTCGAGCGGACCGGGCGCCACGGCGGTGAGATCGGCTTGCAGCAGCACGTGGTCGACCGGCTCGGGCAGCAGCGTCGCCATCGCCTCGGCCGGGTCGCGGCCCTCGACGAGCGCGCGGCCCGGGGCGCCGAGCGCGACGCGGCCGGTGGCGCCGAGCAGCTCGGCCTCGTGCAGCGCCCACCGCGCCATCGGCTCGAACGACGCCCCGGCTCGCCGCGGTCGCCGCCGGCGCCGCCGTGCGAGCAGCGACGCCGGCTCGGGCGCCAGGCCGACCGAGACCGTGCCCAGCTCGGCCAGCACCGACAGCCGCAGGTCGCGGGCCGCCGGGCGCTCGACGTCCGGCGAGAGCGCCGACCGCACCGTGCCGCGCTCGTCCTTGCTGCCCACCAGGCCGGGGGCGCGCGACGACCGCGCCCAGCCGCCGACCAGCACGGCCCAGCGCTCGTGCGGCGGCAGGTCGGACCACTCGTCGTAGGCGGGGGTGGGGGCCCAGCTCGGCCCCACCTGCCCGTCGTCCGCCACCAGGCCGGCCGCGTACGCCACCTCGACCAGCACGGCCGCCGTCGCGTCGTCCACGTCGAGGGTCTGCGCGGTGCGGCGCAGCTCGCGCACCCCCAGACCGCCCGAGCGCAGCACCGGCGGCGGCTGCACGCCCCACGCCTCGCCCAGCTCGCCGATCAGCCGCACCAGCTCGGCGGCCGACGCCCCGGACGCCGCGTCGACCGCCCGCTCGCCGCGGTCGCGCAGGTCGAGCTCGGGCGGCTCGGGCAGCGGCCGCTCGTGCACGTGGCCGCCGCGCAGGTGCAGGCCGACCTCGCGGGGCAGCACGACGTGACCGGGGTCGGCCACCGCGAGCAGCCCGTGGGCGAGCAGCCACTCGACCGGGGTGCGCGCCGAGCCGCCGTCGACGTCGGGGTCGGCCCGCGGGGTGCTGCCGACCGGCGGCCCCCACGCCAGCCGGTCGAGCACCGTGCGCGCACCCTCGGGCGCGCCGGCCAGCAGCCGGTCGAGCGTCTCGGGCGCCGCCAGCTGCCCGGCCAGGTCGGCCGCGTCGGCGGTCGGCGTCAGGTCGAGGTCGCGGGCCAGCACCGCGAGCCGGCTCGGGTCGCGCCGCACCAGCAGGTCGGCCAACGGCGGCCCGAGCCCCGCGGGGTAGGGGCCGAGCGCGTCGCGCACCGTGCGCACCAGCCGCAGCTGGCTCGGGCTGCCCCACACCAGCGCCAGCTCGCGCAGCTCGTCGACCACCGCCCCCGACGCCGCCGGCTTCACCCCCAGCAGCCTGGCGACCTGCGTGCGGGTCGCCGGCTCGGGCAGCACCGCGAGGGCGTCGACCACCTGCAGCGCGAACGCGTCGAGCCCGTCGAGCGCCCGCCCCACGCTCGCCCGCGTGGCCGCCCGCGCGGCGAGCGACGTCACGTCGGACGGCACCGGGGTCGCCAGGTCGGGCCGCTGGCGCAGCAGCGCGACGAGCTGCACGTCGTCGCGCGCGCGCAGGTCGTCCGCGAGGCTGCGCGGCGCGGCCGAGGGTCG
>NZ_BAAHBM010000176.1:0-2073 GCF_054776675.1 Angustibacter aerolatus | reverse complement strand
GGAGCGTCTGCGCCGGCCCGGCGCTCACGACGCCCGCTCGGCGGCTCGCAGCAGGGCGGCGGTCCAGGCCCGTCCGGCGACCAGCAGGCCGAGCCCGAGCGCCGCGCACGCCCGGCCCGGCCAGGTGCCGAGCAGCACCGCGAACGGGTGCGCCCCGACGAGCTGGCCGAACCCGAGCCCGGCGAACGGCAGGACCCCCAGCAGGCGAGCTGTGGCGCGCGGCGCGGCGAGCGACCCGGCGACCTGGGCCTCGACCTCGGCCTCGAGGCGGGTGCTCTCGGCCACCCGCTCGAGCACCTCCGCGAGCGGCGCGCCGGTGGTGCCCGCTAGCCGCCAGGCCGCGACCACCGGTCGCTGCGCCGGGTCGCGCCAGTCCGGTCCGGCGCCGACCGGAGCGCCGACGGGTCCGTCGCCCTCTCGGTCCGTCGTCGGCCCCGAGCCGCTGCCGGACGTGTCGGCCACCACCTCCAGGGCCACCGTCCAGGCGGTGCCCGGTTCTGCGCCGGCCCGCACCTGCGTGGCGACGGCGTCGACGACGGCGGCGACGTCGAGCGGCTCGGGTGCCCGGCGCAGCCGACCGAGCAGCCCCCGGCGACGCCCACCCGGGTCTCGACCGCTCCGCGCCGTCCCGTCCGTCGAGCCAGCGGCGCGTCGAGCGCCCGCAGCGGCGGCGCCTGCGGCTCGAGACGTCGACCCGACGTCCCGCCCACCGGACGGGAGCGCGAGCACCGCCGAGCCCGCCGCCAGCGCAGCGAGCAGTGCCGACCCGCCGCTCATCGGCCGAGCAGCGCGGCCAGCCGCGGCCAGCCCGGGCCTCGCCGACCCTCCGACCCCGCACCGACCGGGGGCGCGACGCCCGTGAGGTCGTGCCGTGGCGCCGATCGCTCCGAGGTCGTCGCGTCCGGCGTCGCCGCACCGGCGAGGGCGGTGGCGACCTCCGGCCCGGCGTCGTCGACGACGAGGGCGGGCTCGACGACGACGGCGCCGGTCGGACCGGTGGCGACCACGCCGATCTGCACCACCCGGCGCACGGCACCGGCGCGCTGCAGGTGCAGCACGACCTGGACGGCGCCGCGCAGCTGGGCGTGCACGGCGGCGGGGGTCATGCCGGCGAGCGCACCGAGCGCCTCGAACCGTGCCGGGACGTCGGTCGCCGAGTTGGCGTGCAGGGTGCCGCAGCCGCCCTCGTGGCCGGTGTTCAGGGCCGTGAGCAGCTCGCGCACCTCGGCGCCGCGCACCTCGCCGAGCACGAGGCGGTCGGGACGCATGCGCAGCGCCTGCCGCACCAGCTCGGTGAGGTCGACGGTGCCGGCGCCCTCGACGTTGGGCCGCCGCGCCTCGAGGCGCACCACGTGCGGGTGGTCGACGGCGAGCTCGGCGGAGTCCTCGACGACCACGACGCGCTGGGCCGCCGGCACGAGGCCGAGCAGCGTGGCGAGCAGCGTCGTCTTGCCGGCGCCGGTGCCGCCGGACACCACGAAGGCGGTGCCGCTGGCGACCAGGGCGCGCAGCAGCGGTGCCCACGAGGACGGCAGCGCGCCACCGCGCACCAGCTCGTCGAGCCCGAGCGCCCGGCGGGCCGGCACGCGGAGCGACAGGTGGGTGCCGCCCTCGACGAGCGGCGGCAGCACGGCGTGCAGGCGCACCCCGCCGGGCAGCCGGGCGTCGACGAAGGGGGCCGCGTCGTCGAGCCGGCGCCCCGCCGCGGCGGCCAGCCGCACGGCCAGCGCCCGCACCGCCGTCGCCCCGCCGAGGTCGAGGCGCACCTGCTGGAGCCCGCGTCCTCGGTCGACCCACACGCCGCGGTCGGCGTTCACCAGCACGTCGGTCACCCCCGGGTCGTCGAGGAGCGGCTGCAGCGGTCCGGCGCCGGAGAGGTCGGCGCGCACCGCGTCGACGAGGTCGAGCAGCGCGACGTCGTCGAGCAGTCCGCCCGCACCGCGCGCCGCCGCGGCCACGCGTCCCGGCGTCACCGGGCCGTGGTCGCGGGCCAGCTCGGCCCGGACGCGCTCCAGCAGGCCGGGGTCGACGCGCCTCACCGCCGACCGTCCGCATTGCGTACCTTAGGAAGCC
>NZ_BAAHBM010000175.1:0-2090 GCF_054776675.1 Angustibacter aerolatus | reverse complement strand
TCGGGTCGGCGGGCGCGGCGGCCAGCCCGGCGAGCAGCCCGCGGGCGAACCGGCGGCCGGCGCCCTCCAGCCGCCGCGGGTCGTCGCCGGTGGGCAGGGTGGGGCTGCCTTCGACCGCGATCACCCTGTCTCGCAACGGGTCTGGCGTCGCCAGGGCGGCCTGCAGCAGGCTGGGCGCGCGGTCGACGACGCCGTTCGCGACGGCGACCGTGAGGGCGGCGGAGAAGCGCTCGTGCCGCCACCGGTTCAGCGCCGCGACGACGCTCGGCTGCGACAGCGCCAGCAGCCGGCCGATCTCGTAGGCCGCCGCGTACGTCAGGTCCTCGCGGCCGTCCGGGGTGACCCGGCGCAGCTGGTCGCTGTGGTGCGCCAGCGGGTACCGGCCGTCCTCGCGGGCCATCGTGCGGGCGACCGGGTCCGGCACGAGCGGGCCGCGGAACCAGGCGGTGGCGTCCTCGCCGCGCCGCGTGCGGTGCGCGGTCTCGACGTGCCCGGTGGGCGCCACCAGCGGCAGCGGACGGCTCGACGGCGGCTCGGTGGCGAGGGTGGTGGCCCGGGTGCCGGGGGGCAGCGGGTCGCCGTCCGGGTCCTCGGGCGGGGCGTCCGGGTCGACGACGTGGCCGAGCAGCCGCGAGCTGACCGTCGTCGCGAGGGTCTGGAAGTCGCCGGCGTCGGTGCAGGTGAACGACCAGCTGGTCAGCACCGGGAACCGCACCGTGGGCTCCACCAGGTGCCACGGCACCCGCACGCCGGCCCCGACCGCGATGGCGTCGCGTCCCTGCAGCGCGCGGTGCTGCAGGCCCTCGACGACGGCGGCCCGCTGCGCCGGACGAGCCGCCCAGCCCGCGCCGGTGGAGGCCGCCGGCCGGGCCGCCTCGAACGCCTCGAACGCGTCGACGCCGGCCAGGGCCGTCGCGGCCTCCGCCACCAGACCGTGGTCCACCGGCTCGATCGGCTCGATCGGCACCGCGCGGACGGCGGTGCGGGTGCCCATCCGCGTCGCGTCCACGCTGCCGGTGCCCTGCAGCAGCGACGTCGCCAGCTCGAGGTCGACGACCGCGCCGCGCCGGAGGTACTCCTCCGCCACCGGCGGGTCCACCGGCAGCGCGTCGGCGATCGCGCCCTCGACGTTCACCAGGCAGGCGGTGTAGCGGGTGCCCGGCTGCGGGAGCCGGTTGCAGAGCACGACGGCCAGCCAGCCGTCGTCGTCGCCCATCGCGAGCTCGGTGTCGCGCAGGTCGACCTCGCGGACGTGGCACAGCATCGCGAGGTCCTCCTTGGCCGGGAACACCGCGGCGACCACGCTCTCCGGCACCTCGAGGCAGCTGCCCTTCGGCACGTCGACGGCGCCGGTGAGCGGCACGGTGCTGCACTGCCCGACCGGCACGTCGTGCAGCAGGCTCCCCTCGCCGTCCGCGACCAGCACCAGGGCCAGCCACGGCACCGGCGTGCCCCCGGTGAACTGAGAGCGCTCCCACGGGATCGTGCGCCGGCGCAGCACCACCTGCGGCAGCCGGGTGCCGAACGCGCCCTCGGACGTCGCCGGCGGGTAGGTCGAGAGCACCTGGTCCGGCGGCAGCGCGTACCGCGGCGCCCGGACGTCGACCGCGGCCTGCAGCGGCTCGACCGGCCCGGGCAGGCCGCTGACCTCGCCGGTGACCGTCCAGGGGCCGGCCGCGAGCGGCGGCTGCGCGAACGGGTAGAGCCGGAACGTGCCCGGCGCGGGCAGAGGGGGCATCAGGGCGCCTTCCAGGAGAGCGTCGAGGCACCCGGCCCCGGCACGGTCGGTGGGTCGACGAGCCGCCCGACGCCGACGCCGGCCAGCGCGGCCGCGAGCCAGCCGGCGGCGGCCGACGGGCCCTGCTCGCCCAGCGCCTTCAGCGTCTCGGGGGTGCCGGCTGCCGCGACGACGCCCACGACGTCGCGGGGCACGCCGCTCGGGTCGGCGGCGACCGTCACGGTCACCGGGCCGTCGCCGTCCGCGCGCACCGGCAGCACGAGCACGCTCGCCCCGTCGGCGTCGGTGGTGACGACCCCGGCACCGTCCTGCCGGCCACCGGTGAGCCCGACGGCGAGGCCGTCGGCGCCCA
>NZ_BAAHBM010000174.1:0-2149 GCF_054776675.1 Angustibacter aerolatus | reverse complement strand
GCCTCGACGCTGCTGCACGACACCGTCGACGGCGTGCCGGTCGGCCTGGCCTCGCTGCTCGACCGGCTGCGCGCCCTCGAGCTGCGGCCCGCGCCCGGGACGGCGCAGGTCGGGCTGGGCGAGCACCTGCACGACGCGGTCGCCGCCCTCACCGCGCGCGCCGCCGCGGCCGGGCTCGACGTCACCGACCCCGCCGGGCAGGCGGTCGTCGAGCAGCTGCTGACCGCCTTCGTGCAGCACACGGTGCAGCAGGTCGGCGACCCCGGCGGGGTCGCGGCGCTCGACGCGCAGGTGCACGCCGAGGGGTTCGTGACGGTCGCCCCCGACGAGCCGGGCAGCACCGAGCGGCTGCTCGACGGTCGCGCCCGGGTGCCGGGCCGCGGCCGCCGCGTGGGCGGCGTCGGCGGTGTGCGCGGGTTCGGGGGGTTCGCCGACCTCGACGGCGTGGCGCTGCAGCAGACCGTGCGGCTCGCCGAGGGGGTGCGACGCGTCGCGCTGCAGGCCTTCGTGCAGGAGGAGGTGGCCACGCCGCGCTCGTCCACGGTGCTGCGCGCGAAGGCCCGCGCGCTCGACGCCGTCCGCGCCCGGGCCGACGCCGGCGCGGCCCCGGGGGGCGGGACCCCGAAGGCCCCCGCGGGCACGCCGCCCGCCCCGTCGGCGCGCACCGAGCGCCGCCCGGCGCCGTCCTGCTTCGTGCCAGCCGATCCGTACCTCGCCGTGCGCGGTGCCGGCCGGTCGCTGCGGCACGGCGGCGACGGCGCCTGGAACAGCGACGGCAAGCTGCTGGTGCGCCACCCCAGCCAGCTGGTCGAGTCGTTCCACCAGGCGCTGCCCGGTGCCGCCGTGTGCGCGACGGTGCCGTCCGGCGCCGTCCCGCAGGAGGCGACCGCGCTCGCCCGCGAGGCGCTCCTCGTCTCGCCGCACCTGCTGGGCTGGCTCGCCCGGGCCGCCGACGCCAGCCGGCCGGCGGTGCCCGGCGCGGACGGCGTCCCGCGGCGCGCCGCGCTCACGGAGGCGTTCGCGGTGCGCTTCGCGGCCGAGCACCTGCTGCGCTTCGACGCCTCGGGCGCCTACTCGACCCGGGCCGGCACCGACGCGACGTCCGCCCCGCACGTCGACGCCGTCTGGCGGCCGGGCGACGCCGACCCCGCCGCGCTGCAGGTGGCGTCGGCGCTGCGCGACCACTCGCTGGTCGACGGCGTCGAGCCCAGCCCGGTGGGCGTGACGGCCTGGGCGCAGCCGTGGAGCCCGACGTGGCTGGAGTTCGAGGTGTCGGTGCGCTCCACCGGCGTCGGCACCACGATCGGCACCGAGCCCCCCGCCGGGTGGCGGCTGGGCCAGACCGACCTCGAGCCGGTCCACGGGCACGACCCGGCCGCGGCGCCGGCGGTGCGCACGGTCGTCGCGCGGGTGCCGCTGACGAGCGGAGTGGCGACGGCCGTCGGCGGGGCGGTCGCCCGGTACCTCGACGACGAGCGGCAGCGGGACGGCCGCGGCGTCGGCGAGGTCGACGCCGACGAGCAGCAGCAGCTCGCCGACCTCGCGTCGGTGGCCGGGTCGCCCGACCTGCTCGGGGCCGCGCTCGACGGCGTGCGGCGCTCGCTGCTCGCCCTGCCCGCGCGCGCCGTCCGCACGCGGGCCGAGGACGGCACCCTCGTGCCGGAGCACCCCACCGAGCCGCCGCTGCTGCTCACCGCGGGCGCGATCGAGGTGACGGCGGCCCGGGTGCTCGACGCCTTCGGGCGGGTGCTCGACCTCGACCCGGCGGCTGCCGCCGTGCCGGCCAGGCTTGGCGTCGACGGCGCGCCCGGTCTGCTGCGGCGCCCGCCGCGGTTCACCGCCCCGGCCCGGGTGCGGTTGCGGCTGGTCGACGCCGCGACGCCCAGCCCGCTCGGCCCGCAGGGCGCCGCGGACGCGCGCGTCGACGAGGTCGACCCCGCGGCCGCGGTGAACCCGGTGGCCGGGTTCCTGCTGCCCGACCACGTCGACGAGTCGGTCGAGGTGCTCGACGCCGCGGCCCTGCCGAGCGGCGAGCTGCTCGCGGCGGGTGCCGACGGCCCGGACGGCGGCGGCGTCGTCTGGGAGCCCGCGCCCGGCCGGCCGGTGCCCGTCGACGCGCCACCTGCCACGGGGCTCGCCGACGCGCAGC
>NZ_BAAHBM010000173.1:0-2181 GCF_054776675.1 Angustibacter aerolatus | reverse complement strand
GGACGCGCTCGACGGCCTGCTGCTGCTGACGCCTGCCGCGTGCGGCGGCCTGCCCGACTCCGGGCCGGCCGGTGCCGGCGTCCCGGTCGACGAGGCGGCCGTCGAGCCGCTGCAGGCGGCGCCGCAGGGGCCGCGACCCGGCGCCGAGCCCGACGAGGTGGTGGGCGGTTTCCTGCGCGCGGGCGCCGGTTTCGACAACGACCACGCGGTCGCGCGCGAGTTCCTGGCCGGGTCCGTCGACCGCAGCTGGCGTCCCGAGCAGGCCACCGTCGTGTACGCCGACGACACCTCGCTCACCGTGCAGCGGCGGCCGGGGTCGCAGCCGGACGGGTCGGTGCGGGTCGAGGTCCGGGCGCCGGTGTCCGCCGTCATCGACGACCAGGGCGCGTACGTGCAGGCGCGCCCCGGGCAGCGCGCCGTCGCGTCCTTCGACCTGCAGCGCCGGGACGGGCAGTGGCGGGTGTCGCGGCTCGATGCGGGGTTCGGGCTGTGGCTGCCGCGCTACGAGGTGGACCGCGCCTACTCGCCGGTGCGGCTGAGCTACGTGGCGGCCGGAACCCGGGTGCTGGTGCCCGACCTGCGCTGGTTCGGCGGACCGCGGGCGGGCCTGGCGACCCTCATGGTGCGGCAGCTGCTCACCGGGCCGCCGGCGTGGTTGCGCAGCGCGCTGGTGAGCGGGGCGCCCCGCGGCACCCGGCTCTCGGTCGACGCGGTGCCGGTGACTGACGGCGTGGCGCAGGTCGACCTCACGGCCGAGGTGCTGACGGCCTCGCCGCAGCAGCGACAGCAGCTGTGGGCCCAGCTGGTCAGCACGCTCGGGCAGCTGCCGGGCGTGGTCGACGTCCGGCTCACCTCGGGCGGCACGCCGGTCTCGGTGCCGGGCGTCGAGCCGGGGGTCTCCGCGAGCACCACGCTCGGCTTCCTCGACGACGTGCGGGTCACCGGCGAGCCGCTCGCGCTGGTGGGTGACCGCTTCGAGCGCGTCGACACCGGCAGCGGCCAGCTCACGCCCGGCGGCACCGCGTCGTCCCTGCCCTCGGCCGCCGGACTGGCGCAGGTGGGCGCCGGGCCGGGGGCGGCCCCGTTGGTGGGGCTGAGCGAGGACGGCACGCGCCTGCTCCGCCTGCGCGGGCAGGAGCGCGACCGCCTGGTGTCCGGTGCCTCGCTGCTGCCGCCGTCGGTCGACGCGGAGGGTGTCGTCTGGACGGCCGACCAGACGCGCCCGGGCGGCGTGGTCGTGACCAGCGGCGTCGCCGGGGACGGGCGCGTCGACCGGCTCTCACCGGCCTGGCTGGCCGGACGGGTGGTGCGGGCCATCGACCTCTCCCGGGCGGGGGACCGCATCGCGGTCGTGTCGTCCGCGCCCGACGGCAGCCGACGCCTCGACGTCGCGGGCATCGTGCGCACGCCCGACCGTCGGCCCGTGCGGTTGACCGACGCGCTCCAGCAGGGTCGGTCGCTCACCGACGTGCGCGACGTCGCGTGGGCCGACCGCAGCGACCTCGTCGTGCTCGCGAAGGCGCCCGGCGGCGTGCTCCGGCCGTTCCAGGTGGCGGTCGGCGGCCTGACCACGGCGATGCCGCTGGTGACCTCGCCCCGCGCCGTCGCGGCCGGCGACGGCATGCGCGCGGTGTACGTCGTCGACGGCGCCGGGCAGCTGCTCACCCGCAGCGGCAGCGGCTGGCGCGTGCTCGGGCAGGCGAGGTCCGTCACCGTCCCGACGTGAGCCGGCACCGGCGAGCGCGGGGCGCGGCGCTGGGCGGGCTCGGCGGGCTGGGCGGGCTGGTGCTCGTCACGTGCTGTGCCGGCTGCGGCCGCGACGGCGAGGCCTGGTGCGGCGACTGCGCGCGGCTGCTCGGGGGACCGGTGCGCCACGAGGCACTCGCCCGCTCGGCGGGTCCGGTCCCCGGTCCGCGGCCGCGCCCGGACGCCGCGCGGCTCGACGGCCGGCTCGACGACCGGCTCGACGACCGGCTCGCGCTCTGGCACGCGGCCGACTACGACGACGCCCTGCGCACCGCGGTGACGGCCTGGAAGGACCGCGGGCGGGCCGACCTCACCGGCCCGCTGGCGGTGGCCGTGCGTCGTGCGGTCGAGACCGCGCTCGCCACCCTCCCGGGCGGCGGGGCGGACCCGCTGCTGCTGGTGCCCGTGCCGTCGTCGCCGCGCTCGCGCCGCGAG
>NZ_BAAHBM010000172.1:0-2183 GCF_054776675.1 Angustibacter aerolatus | reverse complement strand
TCCGCCCGCAGCGTGGGCTGCGCGACGGCGAGGGCCGAGCCGCCGAGCGCCAGCACCGCCGCGGCGGCGACCGCACCCCGCCACGCCCGCCGCACCCGCGGATCATGTCACCCTCGGCTGTGATGGCCGCCCAGCGCACGACCCGCCCGGTGGGCACGATCACCCGCGGGACGACGAACCCGAACCGCCTGCGCCGCGTCGACCGCTGGCTGGCCGGTGCGCAGGCCGCTCGGCTGCGCGCCGCCGCCGACCCGCTCGTCGTCGACCTCGGCTACGGGGCCACGCCGGTGACCGCCGTCGAGCTGCGCGACCGGCTGCGGGCGGTGCGGGGCGACGTCGAGGTCGTGGGGCTCGAGATCGATCCCGCCCGGGTGGCCGCCGCGCTGCCGCTGGCCGGCGACGGGCTGTCGTTCGCGCTCGGCGGGTTCGAGCTCGCGCTGCCCGGCGGTCGCCGTCCGGTCGTGGTGCGCGCGCTGAACGTGCTGCGGCAGTACGACGAGGACGAGGTCGAGGGTGCGTGGCGCCTGGTGCGCTCGCGGCTCGCGCCGGACGGGCTGCTCGTCGACGGCACCTGCGACGAGGTCGGACGGCGGGCGGCGTGGGTGGCGGTCGAGGCGGGCGCGGGGCCGGTCTCGCTCACGGTGTCGCTGCGGCTGGCCGGGCTGGTGCTGCCGTCCGACGTCGCCGAGCGGCTGCCGAAGGCGCTGATCCACCGCAACGTGCCGGGCGAGCGGGTGCACGCGTGGCTCGGCGCCCTCGACGACGCCTGGCGCCGGTGCGCCCCGCTCGCGGCGTACGGCGCCCGGCAGCGGTGGGTCGCGACGGTCGAGGCGGTGCGTGCGGCGGGCTGGCCGGTGCTCGGCGGCCGCACCCGCTGGCGGCTGGGCGAGGTCACCGTCGCCTGGGACGCCGTCCGCCCCGCCCCCTGAGCCGTGCCGAGATGCGAGTAGTGGTTGACCAGATCGCCGACCGGTCCACCACTACTCGCAACTCGGCGAGGGTCGGGGCGCGGGTCAGTAGCAGCCGGTGACGGTGGCGGCGAGGGTGTCGAGCTTGCGCTTGAGGGCCAGGCCGTCGCCCCTGCCGTTCACCAGGAAGGCGAACGCCTTGCGGCGGCCGTCGGTGCCGGTGGTCCAGCCGGCGAGGGCCACGGCGTCGCCGAGGGTGCCGGTCTTGGCGTGCACCTTGCCGGCCGCGCACTTCGACGGCTTCGTGTCGAAGCGCCCGTAGCGGGCCTGCAGGGTGCCGGTGCGGCCGGACGTCGGCAGCGCGGCGCCGCGCAGCAGCGACAGCTCGGGGCGGGCCCAGGTCTGGTCGACGACCCGCGCGAGCTGCAGCGCCGAGAGCCGGTCGGCGCGCGACAGGCCGCTGCCGTCGAACAGCTGGCCGGCGTCGATCTCGGTGCCCTCGCGGGCGAGCACCGCGCGCTGGGCGATCCGGCTGCGCGTCCACGTGGTGCCGGTGCCGTACCGCAGGCTGACCAGGCGGTTCAGCGCCTCGGCGTGGTCGTTGTCGCTGGTCAGCAGCATCTGGCTGACGATCGTGCCGAGCGTGTCGCCGGCGACCGAGCCGAGCAGCGGCGAGCCGGCGGGTGCCTGGGCCCGCTTGACCGTGGTCACCGTCAGGCCCTGCGTGCGCAGCTTGCCGGCGAACACCTTGGCGGCGTCGATCGTGGTGTCGTTCGCGTGGTGCTGGTCGACGACGAGCGCGCGCACGGGGCGGACGTCGACGTTCACGTACGACGCCTTCCAGCCCTTCGGCAGCAGGAACGTCGGGAACAGCGAGTCGTCGGCGCGCACCGCGACGGACGTGCGGCCCTGGGCCTTCACCTTCGCCGCGGTCTGCTTCGCCAGCGAGGTGAGGTCGGCGCCCGACAGCGTGGGGTCGCCCGCGCCGACGAGCACGACGCTGCTCCAGGTGCTGCCACGGCGCACGGTCGTGGTGAAGCGGTGGTCGGCGCCGTAGACGGCCAGCGCGTTGGTGGCGGTGACCAGCTTGGTGGTCGAGGCGGGCATCAGCCGCTTCGAGCCGCCGCGCTGCCACACGACGCGGTCGGTGGCGACGTCGATCACCGCGCCGCTGAACCGGGAGCCCAGCGACTTCGACGCGCCGCGCGCGGCGAGCTTGCCGGCGATGCGGCTGTCGGGCCGGGTCGTCGCGGCGGCCGCGGCCCGCGGCGCGGC
>NZ_BAAHBM010000171.1:0-2214 GCF_054776675.1 Angustibacter aerolatus | reverse complement strand
GCTGCTCGTCGTGGTGCGCGAGCGACGCCACGAGGGCCGCCGGGATCGGCTGCCGCGGCGGGGCCGGGGGCGCCTCCACCGGCTGCTTCGAGCGCGACCGGCCACCGCGCGAGCGACCCGACCGCTCCGATCGGCCCTCGCCGGCGTCCTCGCCGTCGCGGCCGCCGTTGCCGCCGCCGTTGCCGCCGCCGTTGCCGCCGCCGTTCGAGCCGCCGCCGTTCGACGAGCCGTTCGACGAGCCGTTCGAACCGCCGCCGTTGGACGGGCCGCCGTTCGAGCCGTTGCCGTGCTTGGACACGGGGTCGGTGTGCACGATGACGCCGCGGCCGTGGCAGTGCTCGCAGGTCTCGCTGAACACCTCGAGCAGGCCCTGGCCGACGCGCTTGCGGGTCATCTGCACCAGGCCGAGCGAGGTGACCTCGGCGACCTGGTGCTTGGTGCGGTCGCGGCCGAGGCACTCGATCAGCCGGCGCACCACCAGGTCGCGGTTGCCCTCGAGCACCATGTCGATGAAGTCGACGACGATGATCCCGCCGATGTCGCGCAGCCGAAGCTGGCGCACGACCTCCTCGGCCGCCTCCAGGTTGTTGCGGGTGACGGTCTCCTCGAGGTTGCCGCCGGAGCCGGTGAACTTGCCGGTGTTCACGTCGACGACGGTCATCGCCTCGGTGCGGTCGATCACCAGCGAGCCGCCGCTGGGCAGCCAGACCTTGCGGTCCATCGCCTTCACGAGCTGCTCGTCGACCCGGTGCGCGGCGAAGACGTCGTCCTCCGACGTCCACCGCGAGATGCGGTCGGCCAGGTCGGGCGCGACCGACGTGACGTACGGCTGCACGGCGTCCCAGGCGTGCTGACCGCTGATCACCAGGCTGGTGAAGTCCTCGTTGAAGACGTCGCGGACGACCTTGATCGTCAGGTCGGGCTCGCCGTGCAGCAGCTTCGGCGAGCCGCCGGACGCCGCCTTCGCCCGCGCCTCGATCTGCTCCCACTGCGCGGTGAGCCGCTCGACGTCGCGGCTCAGCTCGTCCTCGCTGGCCCCCTCGGCGGCGGTGCGCACGATGACGCCGGCGCCCTCGGGCACCACGGCCTTCAGGATGCGCTTGAGGCGGGCCCGCTCGGTGTCGGGCAGCTTGCGGCTGATGCCGGTCATCGAGCCGCTCGGCACGTACACCAGGTAGCGGCCGGGCAGGCTGATCTGGCTGGTCAGGCGGGCGCCCTTGTGGCCGAGCGGGTCCTTGGTGACCTGCACCAGCACGGTGTCGCCGGACTTCAGCGCGGCCTCGATGCGGCGCGGGCCGTGCGCCATGCCGGCGGCGTCCCAGTTGACCTCACCGGCGTAGAGCACCGCGTTGCGGCCCTTGCCGATGTCGACGAACGCCGCCTCCATGCTGGGCAGCACGTTCTGCACCCGGCCGAGGTAGACGTTGCCGATCATCGAGGCGTTGGTCTCGTTCGCCACGTAGTGCTCGACCAGCACGTCGTCCTCGAGCACGGCGATCTGGGTGCGGCCCTCGCGCTCGCGCACCACCATCGTGCGCTCGACGCTCTCGCGCCGGGCGAGGAACTCCGCCTCGGTGATGATCGGCTTGCGGCGGCCGGCCTCGCGGCCGTCGCGGCGGCGCTGCTTCTTCGCCTCGAGCCGGGTCGAGCCCTTGACCGACTCGACCTCGTCCGCGGCGCGGCGCGGCTGGCGCACGCGGGTCACGGTGCCCGGCGGGTCCTCCTGCGCGGCGGGCTCGTCGCCCGAGCCGGCGCGACGACGGCGACGCCGACGCCGGCTGGATCGCGACGACCCGGCCTCGTCGTCGCCCTCGGGGCCGTCCTGAGCGTCCTGGTCGTCGTCCGGCTCGTCCGCGTCGTCACCGTCGCGGGCGGCGGTCTCCCCCGCCGGTGCGGACGGCGCCGCGTCTGCGGACGGCGCCGCGTCGTCGGTGTCCTGCTCGCCGTCGGTGGCCTCGCCGGCCCCGCGCGAACGGCGGCCGCGGCCGCCGCGACGACGGCGCTTGCGCCCGCCGCCCTGCTCGTCGGCGTCGTCCTGGGCCTGGTCGGTCTGCTCGTCCGGCTCCACCTGGTCGGTCTGCTCGATCGGCTCGGGCTCGGTGACCTCGGCGTCCCGCCGGGACGCCGGGCCGTCGGCGGGCGCCTCGGCGACGTCGGTCGAGGTGCTCGTCGCGTCGGGCTCGTGGTGCTCCGGCGGGCCGGCGGGGGCGACCG
>NZ_BAAHBM010000170.1:0-2292 GCF_054776675.1 Angustibacter aerolatus | reverse complement strand
GACGGCGTCGGCGTCCGCCGGTCCGCGCCACTCGCCGAGCGCCGCCGTCAGCGACGTCACGGCCGCTGCCGGAGCGCCGTCCCGCGCCGCGGCGACCGCGCGCTCGAACCGCTCGGCGTCCACGGCGCCGGGCTCGAGGCGCAGGGCGTAGCCGCTGCCCGCGGTCACCAGCAGGCGAGCGGGTGCCCGCGGCGGTCGGTCGGGTTCGAGCGCCCGGCGCAGCGCGGCCACGAAGGTGCGGACGGCGGCGACGGCGCCCTCTGGCGGGTCGTCCCACAGGTCGTCGACCAGCACCGCGACGGGTAGCACCCGTCCGCGTGCGGCGACCAGTCGCCCGAGCAGCTCGCGGTGTCGCGGCCCGCGCAGGTCGAGCGCGGCGCCCCGCTCGTCGTGGGCGGTGACCGGGCCGAGCACCCCGACCAGCGGCGTCACGATCCGCCGGCCCGCGCCCGGTGCCGCTCCCCACGCGTGCTCATCGGCTGCTCATCCGGTCGGGGCAGGCTCGTCGCATGACCCCACCCACGCCCACGATCCCCGGCTTCGCCACCGACCGCGTGCAGGTCGCCGACGGCGTCGCGCTGCACGTCGCCCACGGCGGCAGCGGCTCGCCCGTCGTGCTGCTGCACGGCTTCCCGCAGACCCACCTGATGTGGCGGCACGTCGCGACGCGACTGGCCGAGGAGCACACGGTGATCTGCCCCGACCTGCGCGGCTACGGCGACAGCGACAAGCCGGTGGCCGACGCCCCCGACACCTACGCCAAGCGGGTGATGGCCGCCGACGTCGTGGCGCTCGCGGCCGCGCTCGGTCACGAGCGCTTCGCCCTGGTGGGGCACGACCGCGGCGCCCTGGTCGCGATCCGCGCCGGCCTCGACCACCCGGACGTCGTGACGCACCTGGCCTCCCTCGACGTGCTGCCGACCCTCGACACGTGGGACATCCTGCACGGCGCGAGCGCTGCGGTGGCCTGGCACCTCTACCTCATGGCGCAGCCGCCCGGCCTGCCCGAGCAGCTGATCGCGGCGAGCGCCGACGCGTTCTTCGGCTCGTTCCTCGACGCCTGGGTGCGCGACCCGGCGGCGATCCCCGACGACGTGCGCGGGGTGTACCTGCGCGCCTCCCGCGAGGCGGTGCCGTCGATCGTCGCGGACTACCGCGCCTCGGCCGGCGTGGACCTCGAGCACGACCTCGCCGACCGCGCGGCCGGCCGCACCCTGCGCGGGCCGGTGTCGGTGCTGCAGCAGGACTGGGGCGCCGCCCTCGGCTTCGACGCCCGCAGCCGGTGGAGCGCGTGGGCGCCCGACCTCGTGCACGCGACCGTCGACGCCGGGCACTTCATGGCCGAGGAGGCCCCCGACGTCGTGGTCGACGCCGTGCGCGCCCTGCTGCGGCGGCCGCCGGCGACCGCCTGAGGGCCAGGCCCGGCGGCCCGTCACCCGGGCTCGGCGACGAGCGAGTCGAAGGGGACGTCGAGCCGTCGGGCCAGCCGCAGCAGCAGGGCCTCGCTGCAGGCCGTCATGCGCCCGGTCTCGAGCAG
Source organism: Angustibacter aerolatus (assembly GCF_054776675.1). Classification (NCBI taxonomy): domain Bacteria; kingdom Bacillati; phylum Actinomycetota; class Actinomycetes; order Kineosporiales; family Kineosporiaceae; genus Angustibacter; species Angustibacter aerolatus. The sequence goes on along the minus strand of NZ_BAAHBM010000170.1, from coordinate 755 downwards.
GTGGATGGTCGTCTGCGAGCACGGGCGCACGAGGAAGGCCAGCTCGCGCTGCGACAACCCGCGCCGCTGCCGCCACCGCTTCACCTGCTCGCCGCGCACCTGCACCGACGTCGACCGCACTGCGACCCCCTCCCGCGCACCGACCCGGTGCGGCCCGGCAAATCTTGCCGTACCGCAGGTGCTGCGACAAGCGACACGGTGGACGGTGGCGAGAACTTGTCAGACCGACAAGTGGACGTCGATGATGCCGGGCAGGTCAGAGCGTCGTGGGGGCGCTCGGCGGGCGATCTGCTCGTCACGGCCGCGACGACGGGAGCGGCCGTGCCGGCAGCCAGGGACCTCCAGGAGCTGGTCGAGCGGCGGTTGCGCGCCCTCGGCGGCACCGGCAAGCCCATGTCGAGCCGGCGGGCGGCCGACCGGTCCGGGGGCCGGGTCAGCTACGAGACGCTGCGGCTGCTGCGCAACGGCCAGCACTCGGGCGCCATCAGCCAGGAGGTCGCCGAGGGGCTGGCCGAGGCGCTGGAGGTGCCGCTGCCGCAGGTGCTGCGGCTGGCCGGGCGCCGGATCCCGCTCGGGCCGTTCGTGCTGCCGCCGCGCGCCGACACGCTCACCAAGTCCGAGCGCGCGGCCGTGCTGGCCGTGGTCGACGCCATCCTCGACGCCGCGGCGGCCGACCGCTCGCACGCCGACGACGCCGACGGGGCCGACCCCGGTGACGCGGAGGGCGGCGACGGTGCGGCGGCCCGGGACGCGCG
>NZ_BAAHBM010000169.1:0-2335 GCF_054776675.1 Angustibacter aerolatus | reverse complement strand
CGCGACCGGCACCAGCGGCAGGGCGTCGCCGCCGTCGGCCGCGACCTCGACCCGGCGCGCGGCGGCGGGGTCGGCGGCCAGCTCGAGCACCCGGTCGGCGAGCGGGCCGGGCTGCACGTGCCGCCGCGACGGGTCGAGCGGCAGGCTGGCCAGGAGCAGGGCGGGCAGCGACGACCGCTCGTCGGTCGGCGTCGGCGCGTGCACCACGGCGGGCGCGGCGCCGTCGTGCGGCAGCGCCCACAGCACCGACCATCCGGTCGCCGACTGCTCCTCGACGGGCCGGTCGGCGAGCAGCCCGGCGAGCTCGCCCGGCGTCCACCGGCCGGAGCGGCGCACCACCCGCCAGCGCGACGTCGCCTCGCGCAGCACCCGCACGCCCGAGCCGTCGTCGACCCGCACCTCGGCGAGCGCGGGCAGCGCCAGCAGCACCGCGTCGTCGAGCCGGGCCAGCTGCTCGTGCACGACGTCGACGGCGAGCGCGTCGCGCAGCGGCAGCACCACCGCGGTGTCGAAGCCGGACGGCGGGGCGCCCTCGGCCTCGAACGGCAGCCGCAGCACCGGTACGTGGCCGCCGCGGCGTCGCACCTCGGCCGCCAGCTCGGGCCGGTCGGCCGCCACCTCGGCGACCACGGCCGCGGTGTCGTCGCGCGAGAACCGGACGCCGCCGCTGCGCGAGAGCACCACCGGCTCGTCGGTGACGGCGAGCACCGCGGCGAAGCCGACCCCGAACCGGCCGACCTGCTCGCCACCCGCGTCGCGCTTGGCGGACGCCCGCAGCGTGGCCAGCGACTCGACCCCGGCGGCGTCCAGCGGGGCGCCGGTGTTGGCCGCCACCAGCACGTCGTCGTGCAGCGTCAGCTGCAGCACGCCCGGCACGCCGGCCCGGGCCGCCGCGTCGGCGGCGTTCTGCGCGAGCTCGACGACCAGCCGGTCGCGGTACCCGCCGAGGGCGAGGTCCTGCTCGGCGTTCGCGTCCTCGCGCAGCCGCACCGGCGCCGCCGCCCACGACGCGAGCACCCGCTCGCGCACCCGGGCGACGCCGAACGGGTCGCTCACTCCGGCGCGGGGTCCGACCGCGGCTCGGTGGGCGCGCCGCCCTCGGCGGGCAGCACGTGCTCGACCGCGTCGTCGCCACCGGGCGAGTCGAGCTCGACGCCGACGTCGCCCGGCTCGGCGGCGGGCTCCTCGGGCGCCGGCGGCTCCGGCGACACCTCGGGCTCGACCTGCTGCTCGGGCGGCACCTCGGCGCCGGCCGGCTCGGCGGCGGGCTCGTCGTCCGCGGGCTCGTCGGTCACCGGCTCCACCTCCGGTGCGGGGTGCGCGACCTCGGTCTCGTCGTCGACGCCCTCGCCGGCGGCGTCGCCCGCGTCGTCGCCGCCGGACGGCGCGTCGTCGGCCTGCGCGACGGGGGTGAGCACCTCGAGCTCGAGGTCGTGCACCTCGTCGAGCACGGGCGCGTCGACGCGCTCGGGCTCGACCTCGACGTCGGCCTCGCTGTGCGCGCCGCACCCGTGGTCGAGGCTCACGACCTGACCGTCGGACGGCGACCACTCGCCGGCGCACACGCCGAACGCCTGCCGCAGCGCACCGGCCATCGGCACGAACCAGCCGCAGCTGCTGCAGCGCGCGGGCGCCGCCTCGGCGTGCGGGTCGCGCGGGCCGTGGCGGCCCTCGTACCAGCGCTGCGCGGCGTCCTCGCGACCCTCGAGCGAGAGCACGCGCGGCCGGCCGAGACCCAGCTCCCAGAAGGCCATCTGGTCGACGTCGTCGTCGCCGGTGGCCTCGAAGCCCTCCTCGAGGCGCGGGTCGTCGACGCGCTTGGGCAGCACCATGCCGGGGGCGAGGTCGCCGGGCGCGATGCGGTCGGCCCACGGCACCCAGGTCGGCGACACGATGGAGTCGTCGCCCGGCAGCAGGTGCACCTCGCTGACCGTGGCGGTGCGCGAGCGCGGCACCCGAGCCAGCGTGACCGCCCAGTGCCAGCCGCGGTAGCCGGGCGCCGTCGACGCGAAGAAGTGGGTCAGCGTGCGGTCGCCGTCGACCTCGTGGCCGAGCGGCTCGCCGACGCTGCCGTCGGCGGCCGCGTCGTCGGCGGCCTCGCGCGCCAGGTCGACGGCCGCCACGAGGACGGCGTCGGGCGTGGTGGCGCGGGGACGGCGGGCGGTCTGCGTGTCGGGCACCGGAGCATCATCGCGCACCCGGGCCGGTCCTCGCTCGACGGTCGGTGCGCTCGGGCAGGATGACGTCGTGGCCGACCCCACCGAGCACGCGCGCCGGCGCCCGCCGTCCGGCGAGCAGGCGCGTCGGGCCGGCCGCCGCACGCTCGCCGGCGCCC
>NZ_BAAHBM010000168.1:0-2440 GCF_054776675.1 Angustibacter aerolatus | reverse complement strand
ATCGTGCGCAGCTGCAGCCGCAGAGCGTCCTGCTCGCCGTCGGCGCCTGCTCCGGCACGGTCGCCCTGGCCTCGACCGCGACCTGGCAGCGCTCGGCCTGCTCGCGGGCCGACGTGCGCGTCGGCACCGACCTGGCCCTGGACCTCGCCTCGCCACCCACCGCGGCGCAGGCCGACGCGGTGACCGCGGCGTCCGGCGGCACGGCGTCCGCCGTCGTCGCGCGCCCCGTGGCGCTCGGCCGGTTCGTCGGCGACCGCGATGCGGCGCCCGTGCTGGTGGCCGTCGACGGACGCCGGGCGGGTGGGCTGCTGCGCGGCCGGCTGGACGGCGACCGCAGCTGGCAGCAGGTCGGGGCCGCGCTCGCGCCGCCCCAGCCGGTCGTCGGGCTCGCCGTGCCGGACGGCGGAGGCGGGCTGCGGCTGACCGTGTCGGCCGGTCGGGCGGCCGGCACGGCCACGACGACGCTGGTGCTGCAGGGCCCTTCCGGCCTGCGCACCACCGCGGCTGCTGCGCCGGTCGCCGCCGACGGCCGTCCGCACGCGCTGCGCCTGGATCCCGCCGTGGGCGGCGGTCAGCAGCTGGTCGCGGTCAGCACGGTGCTCAGGTCCGACCCCGCGGTCCCCCCGCCGACGTCCGGCGGCATCGACCCGCTGGCCGTGACGCTGCAGGTGCCGGGTGCGTCGCTGCCGGCCGGCGGAGCGAGCGATTGGCGCGGGCACCCCGTCGGCGAGCCGCCGACCCCCGTGCCGTCGGTGGCCGTCCGGCTGGCGGCGACCGGGGGCGGCGTCGCGGTGCGCACCACCGGTACGGTCACCGCCGACCTCGCCTTCTCCGACGCCGAGGTGGTGGCGACCGCCTTCGACGCCCCGCAGGCGGTGCCCGCTGTGCTGTCGAGGTCGCTGGCCGACGTGCTCGGCGCCCGCGTCGGCGGCCGGGTGTCGGTGAGCGTCGACGGCGCCGACGTCGAGCTGGCGGTGACCTCGGTGGTGCCCGCGGTGCCCTCGGCGCCAGGAGGCCTGGCGGTGCTGGCCGACGCCGACGCGATGTCGCGCACGCTGCTGGCGGCGGGCCGGCTCGACCCGGTGGTCGACGCCTGGTGGGTCGCCGACCCGACGCCCGGCGCGGCCGCCCGGGTGCGTGCGCTCGGGCTCGGCACCGTGGTGACGCGCGACGAGACCCGCGAGCAGCTGGCCGCCGGCCCGCTGCGGGCCACCGTGCCGGCCGCGCAGCGGCTGTTGGTCGTCGCCGCGTCGGTGCTGCTGCTGGCCGGCACCGCGCTGCTGCTCACCGCCGACCTGGAGGCGCGCTCGCTCGAGGTGGCCCGGCTGCGGGCGCTCGGCCTGCGTCGCCGCTCGGTGCTGGCCTGCCTGGTGGTGCAGCACGGCCTGGTGCTGACGGCGCTGGTGCTCGTCGGGGCCGCGATCGGCCTGCTGGTCACCGTGGTGGTGGGGCCGCTGCTGGTGCGCTCGGACGTCGGGCTGGCCCCGGTGCCGGCGGTGCGGTGGGTGTGGCCGGTGGGCGGCGAGGCGCTGCTGGTCGGTGGGCTCGTGGCCGGCTGCCTGGCGGTGACCGCGCTGGTCGCCCTGCTGCAGGTGCGCCGCAGCGACACCGCGCACCTGCGGGTCGGTGACGCGTGACCGCCCCCCGCCCGCACCTGCCGAGCGTGCTGGGTCGAGCCCGCGCCGACACCGCGGCCCTGGTGCTCGTGCTGCTGGTCGTGGCACTCACCACCTGCCTCGCCGTCGCCGTGCCGCCGCTGGCCGACCGCACGGCCGACCGGGCCGTCGCCGACGCCGTGCGGCGCGCCGGCGACGCGGGCGCGGTGGTCGTGACGTCGCCCTTCGAGGAGGACGACGAGACCGCCGAGCGGGTGCGCGACCCCGCGCTGGCCGACCAGGTGCGCGCCACCGGCGAGGACGCCCGGTTCACCGTGCCACCCGACCTGCGCCGGGTGCGCGGCCCCGGCGTCGCCGCCGAGCAGACCGCCGAGCTGCACGTGCTCGGTGGCGGACCCGGCCGCTACCTGCGACTGGCCTGGGTGGCCGGTGCCGCGGGCGAGCCCGCGGTGCGCTGGACGTCGGGCCGCCCACCACCCGCCGGCCGCCCGGCCCGTGCCCGGCTGGGACCGCAGGCGGCGCCGTGGCCGGTGCAGGTGGGCGTGTCGCAGCCGGTGGCCGACGCGCTGGGCCTGCGGGTGGGTGACCGGCTGACCGCGCAGGACCCGCAGTTCCGGCAGGTCGAGGTGCGCGTGAGCGGCGTCTTCACGGCGGTCGCACCCGGCGACGGGGCCTGGCAGGCGGTGCCGCAGCTGCTGCGGCCGACGGGCTCCACCTCGGGCGGCCACGCGGGCGCCGCCGCGCTGGTGACCGGCGACACGCTGCCCGACCTGCGGCTCGCGGTGCCGTCGGACGGTCTGCGCCGCACGGTCACCTTCCGGCCG
>NZ_BAAHBM010000167.1:0-2446 GCF_054776675.1 Angustibacter aerolatus | reverse complement strand
GCTCGGCGCGCACGACGACGCGGGTCGAGCGCCCGGCGGCGGCCAGCGCCTCGGCACCGGCGGCCAGGTCGAGGGCGTGCACGACGCCGCGCGGCGCCGGGGGCACCACGGCGGCCAGGCCGGTGGGCACGCTGCCGGCCCACGGCGGGGGTGATGCGCTGACGACGGGCACGTGGCCTCCCCGAAGCGGTCGGGGCGCCCGTGGTCTGGAGCGCTCGCCCGCGCGACGAGCACGCCGCCGGGCCTGGCCCCATCCTCACCGGGGTCACGCGGTCTGCAAGCCGGACGACGTCCGAGGTGGGCGGGCTGCGTGGCTACCGAGGTGGCTCCGTGCGGCCGACGAGCACCGCGCGGTGCAGCACGACGTCGGCGGGGAGGGTGACCGCGGTGCGCACGAGGTCGGCGACGTGCCCGGGATCGAGCAGCCGGTCGGGCGGCAGGCCCCAGCGGGCGTGCGCGGCGGCGTCGACCTCCGCCGGGCTCAGCGCGCAGACGCGCACCGGCCAGCCGTGCTCGCGGGCCCGCGCCTGCAGCGACTCCGTGACGTCGAGCAGGGCGGCTGCGGCAGGTCCGACGCCGGGCGGGACGATCGAGACGACGTCGGCCGGCAGCACGCGGGCTCCCCCCGCCAACAGCCCGCGCACGAAGGCGTCGCCGGAGGCGGCCGCGACCTCCCCCGGCACGGCGACGTGCACGAGGCAGTCGAAGGCATCGCGCCAGCGGACGAAGAGGCCGTCGACGACGTCGTCGACGGCCGCGCCGTCGTCCGCGTCGAGCCGCACCGCGTCACCGCTGTCGCCTGCGCGGGCGACGCGCCGGGCTGTGCCGGCGGCACCGACCTCGTCGACGTCGGCCACCACGACGTGCGCACCGGCCGCGGCGAGCGACAGGCAGACGGCGCGCCCGAGGCCGCTGCCGCCGCCGGTGACCAGGGCGACGCGGCCGGCCAGGTCGCGCGTCATGCGCGGTCCCTACCCCCAGGGAGGGCGGTTCATGCGCCCGTGGACGTGCACGGCCCCGCCCACCCGTGACGGGCGGACGGGGCCGGCGTGCTGGTCAGCGGACGGCGGGCGTCCGCACCGGGTGCCGCGGGGCGAGGTGCACCCCTCCGTCGCGCACCGCGCTCACGAGCACCCGGGCGAGCAGGTAGCCGAGCAGGACCACGGCTGCCGCACGCGTCGCACCGTCGCCGACGACGAGCGCGACGAGGCCGATCACGCCGTAGAGCCAGCGGGCGACCGCGTGCGGCAGGCTCACAGCAGGTCCTTGGCCCGCTGCAACAGGGTCTGCGGGTCGACCGGCGGGGTGCCGTACAGGCGCGGGTCGCCCGGCGGCAGCGAGGGACGGTCGCCGTGGGCGCGCGGGGTCTCCTCGATCGTGATCGGGCCGCTGCCGTCGTACGCCTCGCCCTGGGCCCACGCGCCGTCCATGGCGTTCGGGCCGTCGGAGGTGTGCACGTACAGCCGGGCGAACTCGTCGTGCTCCTGGTCGAGGTCGAACGCAGCGGGCACCGGCACCTGGTCGAGGCCGTCGGCCTTGAGCTCCTCGACGGCACGCAGCCACATCATCTGGTGCATGTGGTCACGCGTCAGCAGGAACCGGATCAGGTTGTGCACGCCCTTGTCGTCGGTCATGTGATACAGCCGGGCCACCTGCAGCCGGCCCTGCATCTCGGCCGTGGCGTTCAGCATGAAGTCGGCGTAGAGGTTGCCGCTCGCCGTGACGAAGGCCCCGCTCCACGGCACGCCGTTGCTGTCCTTGGGGTAGCCGCCGCCACCGGTCTCGAGCTGGTGCTGCGGGTTGCTGGTGGCCCACTCGGCCTTGAGCGTCTTGCCCTTGGCGTCGTCCTCCGACATCGGCGCCGCGTCGAGCAGGCGGCCGATCATCGTCGTGATCATCTCGACGTGGGCGAGCTCCTCGGTGCCGATGTCGAGCAGCATGTCCTTGTACTTGCCGGGGAGCCGGCAGTTCCACCCCTGGTACAGGTACTGCATGGCGACGGTCATCTCGCCCCACTTGCCACCCAGGACCTCCTGGAAGCGGCGGGCGAAGGCGGGGTCCGGGGCGTCGGGCTTGGCCTCGAACTGCAGCTCGTGGACGTGCGTGAACATACGTGTTCCTCCGTCAACTGTTGCTGTACCGTGTCAGTGAACTGGTCGTCCGTTCCACCGACACCGTGTCCCCGTCGACGGGGGTCCGGCTACTCGAAAGCCGGAAAGAAAAACTCTTGCGCTACTGCTCGACCTCGACCAGGGCCCGTGGCAGCATCGGGGTCAGCTCGCGTGCCAGGTAGCCGTAGGGCCCCACCTCGACGGCGAGCCGGTCGCCAGCGCGCCCGTGCAGGTGCGCGCCCCACACCGCGGCCTGCGCCGGCTCCGCGCCGCGCGCCGACAGGCCGGGCACGACGCCGGCCAGCACGACGCCCGACCCGGCGGTGCCGAGCCCG
>NZ_BAAHBM010000166.1:0-2479 GCF_054776675.1 Angustibacter aerolatus | reverse complement strand
CGCGGCCCGGCGCGGTGCGCACGCCGTCGGCCTCGACGACGAGCCGGGCCAGCACCGGCCAGCCGCGCGCCTCGGCGTCGGCGGCACGGGCCAGCGCGAGCAGGAAGGCGCCCTCACCGAGCGGCAGGCCGCCGGTCGCTCGGGACAGCAGGTGCTGCAGCTCGTCGGTGGCGTCGCCCTGCGCCGAGAGCACCAGCGCGACGTCGAGACGGTGGTCCTGCAGCGCCCGGCCGGCGACCTCGAGCACGTCGAGGGTCGCGGCCGCGCCGGACTCCACGAGCAGCACCGGGCCGTGCAGGTCGTAGCGGTTGGCCAGGCGCGACGCGGTGACGTTGCCCATCAGGCCCGGCTGGCTGTCGGGGCTGGTGGTGACGGTGCTGCCGCGCACCTCGCGCACCACGGCGGCGGCCGCCGCACCCAGGTCGGGGTCGCCGTCCGCGAGCGCCAGCAGGTCGTCGGCGTAGCAGCGCAGCGCGGCGTCCTGCCACGAGCGGCTCGGCCCGGCGTGCGCGGCGACGACGCCGGTGGTGTCCTCCAGGCCCTCCCACAGCAGGCCGTGCTCGTCGACGAACCGGGCCGCGACCTCGAGCGCCATGAGCTGGGTGCGGTCCACGCGCTCGCTCACGACCGGCGGCATCTTCGTCAGCCGCACGGGCGGCGCGGGGTACGGCGTGGCGAAGGCCGCCTGGTCGGCCGGGGGCAGGCCGCGGCCGAGCCGGTCGGCGACCTCGGCGGCGCTCGGCGCGCCGGGGAGGTGCGCGCTCCAGGCGACGAGCACGCCCTCGTCGTCGGTGTGCCGGCCGCGGCTGCGCGGGGCCGGGGTGCCGGCGGCCGGCGCGTCCTGCAGCAGCAGGTGCGCGTTGGTGCCGCCGAAGCCGAAGCCCGAGACGCCGACGGTGCGCGGACCCTCGGCCGGGCGGGGGAGCGGGTGCTCCGCGAGCGGCACGACCGGTCCGTCGGGGACGTCGAGCGGCGCCTCGAGCCGCGCCTGCGCCGGCACCAGGTCGTGGCGCAGCCCCTCGACGGCGTGGACGACCGAGACCGCGCCCGCGGCCCAGCCGGTGTGCCCGACCAGTGCCTTGTTGGAGGTGCACAGCGTGCCGGGCCCGACGCCCGCCCCGGCCAGGGCGGCGAGCTCGGTCGAGTCGCCGGCGCTGGTGCCGGTGCCGTGGCCGATCACCCACGCGCTGTCGCGGGCGCCCGGACCGCCGGGCAGCCCGGCCCGGGTCAGCGCGAGCTGCTGCCCGGCCGCGCTCGGGGCGGCGATCGCCCGACCCCGGCCGTCGGCCGACGCGCCGAAGCCGGCCAGCACGGCCAGCACCGGGTCGCCGTCGCGCCGCGCGTCCGAGAGCCGGCGCAGCGCCACCACGGCGGCGCCGTCCGAGAAGATCGTGCCGTCGGCGCCGCGGTCGTACGCGCGCACGTCGCCGGCCCGGCTCAGGCCGTCGAGCTTGCCGAACAGCACGTTGAAGCGCGGGCTCACCATGAACCAGCCGCCGCAGAGCGCGAGGTCGCACTCACCGGCGAGCAGGCTGGCGGCGCCCAGGTCGATCGCGTACAGGGAGGACGAGCAGGCGGTGTCGACGACGGTGCAGCGCGTGCCGTCGGGCAGCAGACCGGCCACGGCCGCCGCCGCGACGCCGTCCGGCAGGTGCTCCTCGGGGGCGCCGGCGCTCAGCGGCCAGTGCGCGGCGAGCCGGGCGCGCAGCGCGTCGGGCGACGGCGCCGCCCCCGGCCAGTGCGCGGCGAGCCGGCGGGTGAAGCCCTCGACGACGAGCGCCTCCTCGAGGTGCTGGTCGCCGTCGGCGCAGGCACCCAGCACCACCCGCGAGCGCAGCCGGGCGTGCTCGGGCGTCGGCAGCGCCTGTCGGATCGCCCGGCGCAGCCACGACACCGACAGGCTCGCGTCGTCGGCGACGTCCGGCTCGCGCGGCGTCCGCACGTACCCGGCGGTCGCGGCGTACGTGCGGTCGCGGTCCCCGGGGTCGGCCGCCCAGAAGGCGTCGGACCGGTACCGGTCGCCGGGCGTCGAGAACGCGGGCGCCCCGGAGCGCAGCAGCTCCCACAGCTGCCCGGGGCCGTCGGCGCCCGGCACGGTGAGGCCGGTGCCGACGACTGCGACGCAGTCGTCGTCGCCGGGCGTGCTCGACGGCGTGACGGCGGCACCCGCGTCGGGCCTGGGAGCCGTGCGGGCGGGCGACGCGGCGGGTCCTCCTGCTGCGACGGGCCGGCCGCTCACGAGGTGCAGCCCGGTGAGGCCGGACGCCGCGTCGGACACCAGGAGGCCCACCAGCCGGGCGGTCTCCTCGGGCGCGCCGGCGCCGGACGTCGCGGTGACCCGGACGCCGTGCGGCGCGAGCTGCACCGCGAGGTGCCGGGTCAGCGCCTCGACGGCCGCGGCGCAGACGGCCGCGCACCCGTCGTCGGTGCCCGGGTCGGTGCCGCCGACCAGCACGATCACGCCGCCGCGGCCGCGCAG
>NZ_BAAHBM010000165.1:0-2488 GCF_054776675.1 Angustibacter aerolatus | reverse complement strand
ACAGGAGTCCGAGGAGCAGGCCGAGCAGCACCAGCGCCGCCAGCTCGGCGACGAGCCCGCGCCGCACGCCGGAGGCGTGCAGACCCATCCGGGCGAGCATCAGGTCGGCGGCGCGCCGGCGCTCGCCGCCGCGGTCGGCCGCCATCGCCAGGCCCAGCACCGCGATGGCCGCGATGCTCGCGCCGAGCGCCACCTGCAGGCCGGTCGTGCGCCGGGCGGCGATCAGGTCGGGCTGCTGGGCGACCCGCTCGATCGACTGCACCGCCCCGAGCCGGACGGCGCGGGCGTCGGTGACCCGGCGCAGGGCGGCGGCGTCCTGGCTCGTCCAGAGCGAGGGGTAGTAGCCGGTCGGCGAGCGGTTGAAGCGGCCGGAGTTCTCGGGCGGGGCGACCCGCGGGTCCTGCTCGCCGAGGTGGCCGAAGAACGAGTCGGCCGGCACCACGAGCATCGGCAGCCCGCCGCTGTGGCCGGGGAACGCGGGGACGACGTCGACGAACCTGGCCGTCACGTCGCCCTCCTCGGTCGAGATGGCGGCGGTGTCGCCCGGCCGCTGCAGCACGTCGCCGACGCCGATGACCGGCACCGCCGCGGCGGCGCCGCGCAGCCGGCCGGCGGTGATGTCGTCGTCGGTGCGGGCCAGGCGCGGCAGCTGCGCGCGGGCGGCGGCCAGCTCGGGCCCGGTGCCCCAGGCGGCGGCCTGCGCGAAGCGGTCGGGGTCGACGACGAGCAGGTCGAGGTTGCCGTACTCCGGCGGCACGGTGGTGCGGGCCCGCCAGACGATCGTGGTGCCGCCGGGCAGCGGCGGCACCCGCACGCCAGCCACCGGCTGGAAGCCCGCCGGGCCGGACACGATCGTGGGGTCGAAGCCGCCGTCGTCGTCGGTCGCGGGTGGCAGGCGCGCGGCACCGGGGTCGAGCAGCCACGACACCTCCACCTCGCCGGTGGCGTGCGCGCCGGCCAGCACGGCCGTGCGGTCATCGGTGACCTGGCGCACCGACGACGCCGCGGCCACCGAGTAGCCGAGCAGCCCCAGGCCCACGGCGAGCAGCCCCACCAGCAGCACCTGGCGGCGGCCGGCGCCGACGAAGCGCCGGGCGGCCAGGGTGAGCACCGGTCCGGCCCGCCAGCGGTCGCTGCGCACCAGCCGGTCGCCGGCCCACAGCACCGCGCGGGCGCCGAGCACGCCGCCGCCGGCGACGACGAGCAGCGGCACGGCCAGCTCGAGCGGCCCGGCCGGCCCGCCGGTGTCGGGCCGCGTCACCAGGCCGACGGCCGCCACGACGGCCGCGGCGACGAGCACGGGCTCGACGGGGACGCTGCGCGCGGGACGGCCGCCGGCGTGCAGCCGGGCGGCGAGCAGCGCAGCGGTCGTCGTCGCCGCGCCGACCCGCAGCACCCCCACGAGCGCGGCGAGCCCGGCGCGCACCAGGCAGGGGACGACGGTGACCGACCGGAACCGGTGGCTCGGGCCGACCGCCAGGACGCCGCCGATCGCCGCGGCGGTGCCGAGCGCCGTCGACAGCACGGCGACCGGCAGCACCTCGAGCACGGCCAGCCCACCGAGGGCCGTGGGGCGCAGCCCGGCACCGACGGCGTGCGCCACCTCGACGCGGCGCTGCACGCAGGTCAGCACGGCCGCGGCCAGCACCGCCACCAGGCCGAGCGCGGTGCCGGCACCGGTGAGGGTCGACGTCCAGGCGACGGTGCGGTCGGCGACGGCGCTCGCGTCGGCCACCAGCCCGGGCAGCCCGGTGACCACCTGCTGGTGCAGCCGGTCGGGCCCCTCGCCGGTGACGGCCGGGTCGCGCACGTCGACCTGCAGCTCGCGGATGGCTGCGGCGGTGGCCTGCGCCTGCGTCAGCGTCGGCTCGGCCGGGTCGAGCCGGCTCTCGCGCACGTAGAGCAGCTCGTCGCCGACGGCCTTGGCCAGCGGGGCGAGCGTCGCGACGTCGCCCACGAGCAGCGACGCGGGCGTCGTCCCGAACTCCGTGTCGGTGGGCAGCAGCTCGCGGCGCTGCGACCAGCCCTGGGCGGACGGCGTGCCGGGGCCGTCCGCGGGCAGCCGGCCGTCGCGCCCGACCGCGTAGACGCCGGACACCACGACGGTGCGCTCGCCGACGACCTTGCCGTACCGGGTGGCGCCGACCCGCACCCGGTCGCCGGGCCGCACCCGCAGCTCGGCGGCGACCGGTGCGGGCAGCCGCAGCGCGAGGGTGCCGGCCGGCACGGCGACGCGGGCGGGGGTGCCGGGGGCGGGTGCGAGCGCGGCGTCGAGGTCCTCGGCCCAGAAGAGCCGGGCGCGGGCGGTGCGGTCGCCGGCCCGCACGTACGGCGTGTAGAGCGCCTCGCGCGGCGCCCGCTCGCCGCCGACGGACGTCGCGACCAGCGAGCTCGGCGCGAGGCCCGGCACCTGCTCGAGCTCGCCGTCGAGGCGGCCGCGCCCGGCGGTGCCCACGCCGCCGACCAGCCGCACCGACGGACCCTGGTT
>NZ_BAAHBM010000164.1:0-2541 GCF_054776675.1 Angustibacter aerolatus | reverse complement strand
GGGTGCGCGACGGCCAGCGCGCCGCGCCGGTGCGGCCGCTCGCGCAGCTGCGCGCGGCGTCCGACCTCGCAGACGACGGCCGGCTGCGGCTGCGCGACCACCTGCGGGCGCGGTACGTCACCGGCGCGGACGGCGGCACCGTGCTGCGCTACCGGGCCGGCTCGCTGCCGGTCGGCGACGTCGAGCGCGCCCGCCTCGAGCCGTTGCTCGACGGCGACGTGCTGACCGGGGCCGACGTCGGACCCGACCTGGCCGGGCGCCTGCTCGTCGCGGGCGTGGCGGTGCCCGCGGAGTGAGCGACCGCTGCTCCGACGGCGGCCGCGAGCGCCGCGACCCGCTGGCGGCGACGGCCGCACCCGCTCGGCGCTGGGTGCTGATCGAGCACCCCGGCCCGTGGGCCGTCGACGCGCTGGCGGGGTCGGGCATCGACCACGAGGTGCAGCACGCGCTGCGCCGGGCCGCGGGCGACGCCGCCGCGCGCATCCTGCTGGTGCGGCGTCCGGGCCGGCCGGTGCGCGGGCTCGACCGGACGTGGGCGGTGCTCGACCACGACGCCGGCACCCAGGTGCGCGGCCGCTGGAGCGACGACCACGACCTGCTGGCCGCCGCAGAGGCGTTGCAGGGCAACGGCTCTGACGCGGAGCCGGCCGACCCGTGGCTGCTCGTCTGCGCGCACGGGCGGCACGACGTCTGCTGCGCGGTGCGCGGCCGGCCGGTCGCCGCGGCGCTGGCCGTGCACTGGCCGGCGTTCACCTGGGAGTGCTCGCACGTCGGCGGCGACCGGTTCGCCGCCAACCTGCTGGTGCTGCCGGACGGCACGACGTACGGCTACCTCGACCCCGAGGTCGGCGTCGACGTCGTGCGCACGCACCTGGACGGCGGGGTCGACGTCGAGCGGCTGCGCGGGCCGTCCACCGAGCCGCCCGTCGTGCAGGCGGCCGTGGTCGAGGTGCTGCGCCGGTTCGGTGGCGGGCCGCGGTCGGTGCGCGGCACAGGGGTGCGGCAGGTCGGCCCCGACCGCTGGCAGGTCGGGCTGGCCGGCACCGCACCGGTGCCCGCGCGGCTCGACGTGGTGGTCGACCGCTCCTGGCGGCCGGCGGCGCACCTCACGTGCCGGGCCACGAACGAGGCGCGAGCCGGTACGTTCACCGCGTCCGTGCAGCTCCCGACCACCTGAGGAGGCACCGGTGCGGCTCCTGCTGACGTCCGGTGGCGTGTCCAACCCCAGCATCGAGGCGGCGCTCGTCGACCTGCTGGGCACGCCGATCGCGGAGTGCGACGCGCTCTGCGTCCCGACGGCCGAGTGGGGCCACCCGTACTGCACGCCCGCCTCGGCCTGGCGCTTCGTCGCCGGCCGCGGCGGCAGCCCGATCACCGGGCTCGGCTGGCGCTCGGTCGGCCTGCTCGAGCTGACGGCGCTGCCCTCGATCGGCCGCGACCGCTGGGAGCCGTGGGTGCGGGCGGCCGACGTGCTGCTCGTCGACGGCGGCGACGCGACCTACCTGCACCACTGGCTGCGCGAGTCCGGCCTGGCCGACCTGCTGCCCGAGCTCACCGACACCGTGTGGGTGGGCGTGAGCGCCGGCAGCATGGTGATGACGCCGCGCATCGGCACCGAGTTCGTCGAGTGGGACCCGCCGTCCGGTGACGACCGCACCCTGGGCGTCGTCGACTTCTCGATCTTCCCGCACCTCGGCATGCCCGAGAACACGATGGAGGCCGCCGAGACGTGGGCGCAGCAGCTCGACGGCCCGGCGTACGTGATCGACGACCAGACCGCGATCGTCGTGCCGGGCGAGGGCGAGGTGGAGGTCGTGTCGGAGGGCACCTGGCGGCACCTGCCCGACTGACCGGGCGCTAGCGGACGACGGTGCCGCCGTCGGTCCAGGCGAGGTCCCAGCCGTACGCGAGCGCCACCTCGCGCGGCGGGCCGGCGACGAACTCGTGCTCGCGACGCAGGATCACGTCGCCGTCGACCAGGTGCGCCGACGCGACCGCGAGGCAGCGCGCGCCCGGGACGTCGGGCGCGCCGACCCGCAGCTCGAGTCGCCCGCCGGTCGGCAGGCGCACCACCAGCTCCGGCCGCAGCGCGGTCCAGTCGGGGTCGGCGTGCTTGCCGTAGGCGAAGAACAGCAGCCGCTGCATCAGGTCGAGGTTCGCCAGGTCGGCCAGCAGCAGCTCGCCGTCGTCCTCGCTGCGCATGCCGAGGCTCAGCACCTGCCGCGCCCCGAACCCCGGTGCAGACAGCGCGCCGTCCGACATCACCGCGCCCGAGTACCCGTTGGTGGTCTGCCACAGGCACCCCAGGTGCACGTCCGACGCGCGCAGCAGGCCGGTCGAGGTGACCAGCCGCTGCCAGCGCAGCGTCGTGCGCAGCGCCCCGCGCCGCGGCAGGTCGTCGGTGGTCAGCGTCACCACGCGGGCGTCGTCGTCGAGCACGATGCGCCGCTCGCTCGCCCGCGCCTCCCCCACCCGCGCCGTCCGCGGCGGTGCCGAGTCGGGTGCGGGTCGCGGCGCGGGTCGGGCTGCGGGCCGGCTGGC
>NZ_BAAHBM010000163.1:0-2545 GCF_054776675.1 Angustibacter aerolatus | reverse complement strand
CGCGCGGCGCCGGCTCGACGAGGCCGAGGCCGGCGCCCGCACCCTCCGCGAGCGGGCCGCCGCCGACCTGACCCGCGCCCAGCTCGAGGCGCACACCGCCCGCCGCGACGCCCGCGAGGAGGCCACGACGCTGCTCACGCAGGCGCGCACCGAGGCCGACCAGCTGCGCACCGAGGCCCGCCGTCTGCTCGCCGACGCCCGCTCCGAGCTGGTCTCGCTCGCCACCCGCCGCAAGGCCATCGCCGCCGAGCTCGGCCAGCTGTCCGGCGTCATCGAGGCGCTCGCCGTCCCCGCCCCGACGTCCGGCGACGACGCCGACCCTGCCCAGGCGCACGACACGGACGACACGCACGACACGGACGACACCGAGGACGCCGTCGACGCGGCGCCCCAGCAGCCCACGCACGACCACGCCCCCACGGCTGACGCAGCCCGAACCGACGAGGTGACCACACGGCCATGAGCGACTCCCCCCAGTTCCGCACCGTCCTGCGCGGGTACGAGCCGGCGGAGGTCGACAGCCGGCTGCGCGACCTGCACGAGCAGCTGCAGCGGGCGCGGGCCGGCGCGGAGGCGGGCACCGAGGCGTCGGCACGCTCCGAGCAGCTCGCCCAGCGCGTCGCGGCGCTCGAGGCCGAGCTGTCGGCGCGCCCCGCCCCCACCACCGACAGCCCCGACTTCAGCCAGCTCGGTGCCCGGATCGGGCAGATCCTCGGCCTGGCCGACGAGGAGGGCGCCGACCTGCGGGCCAGGGCTCGCACCGACGCCGACGCGCTGCGCGAGCAGGCCGAGGCGGACGCCGCCGCCACCCGCGCGGCCGCCGACCGCTACGACGAGGAGCGCCGCTCGGCCGCCGACAACGAGGCGACCCGCGTGCTCGAGGACGCGAAGCGCCGCGCCGACGAGCTGCTCGACGACGCCGACCGCGAGGCCACCGCCCGCCGCGAGGAGGCCGAGGCGGTGTACGAGCACCAGCGTGCCCGCGCCGCCCAGGCCGCCGCCGACTTCGAGACGACGCTCGCGCAGCGCCGCCAGCGTGCCGAGGCCGACTTCATGGAGCGCAGCTCGGCCAGCGAGTCCGAGCTCGAGGCGCTGCAGGGCCGCATCGAGCGGATGCGCCAGGACGCCGAGCGCACCACCCGCGAGTCGAGCGCGAAGGCCTCGCAGGAGCTCGAGCAGGCTCGCGAGCAGGCCGCCGAGATCGTCTCCGAGGCGCAGTCGAAGGCCGCCCGGGTGCGTGCCGAGTCCGAGCGCGAGCTCGCCGCCGCGAGCCAGCGCCGCGACAGCATCAACGCCCAGCTCGGCAACGTGCGGCAGATGCTCGCCACGCTCACCGGCGGCGTCCCGCAGGTCGTGACCGAGCCGGTCGCACCCGCCGAGGCGGCGCCCGCCGCGGAGGACGAGCAGGTGCCCGACGTCGACCCGGAGGCGATCGCCGAGGCGGCCGAGGCCGAGCAGGTCGAGGGTGCCGAGCAGGCTGCCGACGACGAGCGGGTCGTGCTCGACGAGCAGCCCGGGCCGTCCGACGAGCAGCCGGCTACCGCCGGGCGCGGCCGCCGCTAGGTCGTCCGCGCCGCCCGCGGGCCGGTCAGCGCGACACCGCGCGGCGGGCGTCGTCGGGCAACGAGCCCCAGCCCGGCGCGTCCTGGGTCCACGCCCAGGCGCCGAGCGCGACGGCGGCGACGAGCAGCAGGGGCACGACCACGCGCGCGACGGACGGCGGCGCCAGCGCCCGCAGCACGCGCCGGGTGCCGCGGCGGGCGGTCGACCCGAACGGACCCCACCAGGCGGTGACCAGGCCGGCGGCGAACCCGGCCGCCGTCGCGGTGACCGAGAGCGGGTCGACGGAGCCGTCGGTGCCGGGCAGCACCGCGCCGACGGCCAGCACCGCCGCGGCGCCGACGAGCGCGGGCAGCAGCAGGCCGAGCGCCGTCACGAGCACCGCCCGCAGCACGAACCAGGGGGCCGCACCCCAGACCAGCGCGCCGTCACCGCGCCGGCGTCCGCGGGTCGCCCGCCGGGCCGCGAGCACCATCGTCCCGTGGTCGGCGGTGCGCACCACCACCAGCCAGAGCACCACGGCGACCAGCACCACGAGCGGCCAGCGCGCCGAGGCGGCGACGGCCACCGCCGCGAGCGCGAGCACGGTGCCCGGCCGGGACGGGGGGCGCACCACGGCGAGGTCACCCGGCTGCGGCGGGACGCCCGGCGCCGGGTGCGCCCCGTGCGGCTGGTCCCACGCCGGACGCTCCTGCACCGGTGGCCGTCTCGCCGGCTCGGGGTACGACGGCGCGGCACCCGGCTCGGCGTACGCCACCGGCTCGGGGCGGCGCACCGGCTCGGCGTGATGCACCGGCTCGGCGTACGGCCGCGCGGTCGACCCCGCAGCGGTCGCACCGGACGGCGCGCGCAGGGTCGGCGGCACGGACGACGCGTCGTCCGGGTCACCGTCGTGCCACCAGGGCTGCGGCGGGGTGTCGGGCACCCGCGGCCGCTCGCGCACGGTCCCGGCGAGGGTCGGCGCGGCGGTGGGCAGCGCGACGGT
>NZ_BAAHBM010000162.1:0-2686 GCF_054776675.1 Angustibacter aerolatus | reverse complement strand
AGCGCGGCGAGCAGCGCGCCCAGCCGGTCGCGGGCCTGCTGGTCGGCGGACGCCGTCTGCTGGGCGGGCGTCACCGGCTGCCCGACCCGCACCCCGCAGCCGGCGAGCGCGCCGGCCGCGACCGCCGAGGCGCCGAGCCCGAGGACGGTGCGGCGGCGGGTCGGTGGCACGGCGTCGATCCTGCCACGGTGCCCTAGGGTGGACGGGCACGTCGGGGCCTCCCGCGTGCCGATCCATCTCACATGAGAACAGCGGCAGGAGGGGTGCAGGTGGCGAGCGCAGACCACCGCCACACGGCGGTCGTCGACGAGCTGACGCCGGTCGTCGAGGGTCTCGGGCTGGTGCTCGAGGACGCCGTGGTGACGCCGGCCGGTTCGCGGCGCGTGCTGCGCGTCGTGGTCGACCTGCCGCCGGCCGCGCCCACCGACGAACCCGCCGACCCGGCGTCCGGGCCGCCCGCGGCGCTGTCGCTGGACGCCGTGGCCGACGTGTCGCGCGCGGTGTCGGCGGCGCTCGACGCCCACGACGTGATGGGCGGCACGCCCTACGTGCTGGAGGTCAGCACGCCCGGCGTCGACCGGCCGCTCACCACCCCGGAGCACTTCCGCCGCAACCTGCTGCGCAAGGTCACGGTGAAGCTGGCCGGGGGCGGTGAGGTCACCGGTCGGGTGCTTGCCGCCGGCAGCGTGCTGCTGCTCGATGCCGACGGCCACAAGCCCGGCATGCCGGCCAAGCGGCGCGAGGTGCCCTGGGCCGACGTCGTCCGCGCCGCCGTGCAGGTCGAGTTCGACCGCCCCGGCGCCCAGGTCTACGACCCGGGCGAGGACGCCGACGACGACACCGAGCACGACACCGACGAGACCGAGCACGGCGACGAGCCGGACACCGACGAGCACGAGGGGAGCGACGACTGATGGACATCGACCTGGCCGCCCTGCGGATGCTGGAGCGCGAGAAGGAGATCCCGATGTCGGTCCTCGTGGCCGCCATCGAGCAGGCGCTGCTCATCGCCTACCACCGCACCGAGGGCGCGCAGTCCGACGCGCGGGTCGAGCTCGACCGGCAGACCGGCCACGTCGTGGTCTGGGCGCGGGAGAAGGTCGACCCCGACGACCCGGCGTCGGCGACCCGCGAGGTCGACGACACGCCGGACGGCTTCGGCCGGATCGCCGCCTCGACGGCGCGGCAGGTCATCCTGCAGCGGCTGCGCGACGTCGAGGACGAGGCCGTGCTGGGGGAGTTCCGCGGCCGCGAGGGCGACATCGTCGGCGGCGTCATCCAGCAGGGCCCCGACCCGCGCGCCGTGCTGGTCGACCTCGGGTCGGTCGAGGGCGTGCTCATGCAGACCGAGCAGGTGCCCGGCGAGCGCTACGTGCACGGCGAGCGGCTGCGGTGCTTCGTGCTCGCCGTCCGCAAGGGCCCCAAGGGGCCGCAGGTGCAGCTGTCGCGGTCGCACCCCAGCCTGGTGCGCAGGCTGTTCGCGCTCGAGGTGCCCGAGATCGCCGACGGCAGCGTCGAGATCATGGCCCTGGCCCGCGAGGCGGGGCACCGCACCAAGCTCGCCGTCCGCACGAACGTCGCCGGCCTGAACCCCAAGGGCGCCTGCATCGGCCCGATGGGGCAGCGGGTGCGCGCGGTGATGTCCGAGCTGCACGGCGAGAAGATCGACATCGTCGACTGGGACGACGACCCCGCGCGGTTCGTGGCGCAGGCGCTGTCGCCGGCGCGGGTCAGCGAGGTGGTGGTCACCGACCGCGCCGCCCGCTCGGCCCGGGTGATCGTGCCCGACTACCAGCTGTCGCTCGCCATCGGCAAGGAGGGCCAGAACGCCCGGCTCGCCGCGAAGCTGACCGGCTGGCGCATCGACATCCGCCCCGACACGCAGCAGGACGAATCGCGGTCGGAGCCCGGTGGCGGGGCGCGCTAGACTGTCTCCGTCCGAGCACACCGCCCGGTCGCCTGGCACCGTCCCGCAACGGACGTGCGTCGGGTGCCGACAGCGGGGTGACCGGACGGTCCTGCTGCGCTTCGTCGCGGTGCGGGCACCAGACGGCCTCCCGGGGTTCGTCGTGGTGCACGACCCGCGGCGGTCGATGCCGGGGCGTGGCGCGTGGCTGCACCCCGATCTCGACTGCGTGGCCCTGGCGGTGCGTCGTCCGGCGTTCACCAGGGCCCTGCGGTGCGCGGGTCCGCTCGACGTGTCGGGAACATCCGACCTCGTGCGGGCGCTGGTCACCCAGTCGAGACCGACCGCCGAGCCCGGCCCCGGGCCCGGCCACCCACGTCACCACCGACCGTCGGCGGTGGCGCGATCTACCGAGAGCGGGTCTGACGCTGATGAGCACCCGATGAGCCCCCAGCGATGACTTCCCCCCAGCACTAACTGCGGTCCGCGCCTGCCCTGGCCGGACCAGGACAGGAGAGACGTGGCAAAGGTCCGGGTCTACGAGCTCGCCAAGGAGCTCGGCGTCGAGAGCAAGGTCCTCATGACCAAGCTCAACGAGATGGGCGAATTCGTCCGCTCGGCGTCGTCCACGGTCGAGGCACCCGTCGTCCGCCGGCTGCGTGAGCAGCTGCCGGCCGACAGCGCGCCCGCCGCACCCAAGCAGACGGCGGCCCGACCGGCCGCTCCCAAGCCCGCGGCAGCGGCGCCCGCCGCCCCCGCGGCAGCCGCACCGTCGGCGCC
>NZ_BAAHBM010000161.1:0-2854 GCF_054776675.1 Angustibacter aerolatus | reverse complement strand
GGCGGGCGGTGAGGTCGGCGACGGCGTCGGCGGCGCGGCTCGCCTGGCGCCGGGCGGACGCCGCATCGTCGGCGCGTGCGGGCGCGGCGACGCCGCCCAGCACCAGGGCGCACAGCAGCACCCCCGCACCACGGGCACCTCGCCGACCGACGGACCTCACCATCCACAGGTCGGCACGGCGGGTGGCGTCCTTGACCGCCCGCGTGACAGGGTGCGAGCAGTCGAGGACGGGGGAAGCGACATGGGGTGGGTGAGCGATCACCCGGCGCTGGCCTGGCTCGGCCTCGCGCTGGTGCTGGCGGCGATCGAGGCCGCCACCGTGGACCTGCTGTTCCTCATGCTCGCCGGCGGCGCGCTCGCCGGGGCCGGGCTGGCCGCGCTCGGCCTGCCGTTCGCCGTCCAGGTGGTCGGCGCGGTCGTCGTCGGGCTGCTGCTCGTCGCCTTCGTCCGACCCGTCGTCCGCCGCCGGGTGCAGGTGACCGGCCACCTGACGGGCACCGCGGCGCTCGTCGGTCGCGAGGCCCGGGTGCTCGAGACCGTGAGCGACGCCACCGGCCGGGTGCGGCTCGGCGGCGAGGTCTGGTCGGCCCGCGTGCAGGACCCGTCCGGGTCCGTCGTCCTGCCACCCGGCACGCGGGTGCACGTGGTGGCCATCGAGGGGGCGACCGCCGTGGTGGCGGCCGACCCGGAACTGGAGAAGCCGTGACCGGTGGGGGAACCGCGCTGCTCGTCGTGCTGGTCCTGCTCGTGCTGTTCGCGATCGTCGTCATCATCCGGACCATCCGGATCGTGCCGCAGGCGACCGCGGTCATCATCGAGCGGCTGGGTCGGTACTCGCGCACGCTCGACGCCGGCCTGCACATCCTCATCCCGTTCATCGACAAGCCCCGTGCGGTGGTCGACCTGCGCGAGCAGGTGGTGTCGTTCCCGCCGCAGCCGGTGATCACCAGCGACAACCTGGTCGTGAGCATCGACACGGTCATCTACTTCCAGCCCACCGACCCGAAGTCGGCGGTGTACGAGATCGCCAACTACATCCAGGGCATCGAGCAGCTCACGGTCACCACGCTGCGCAACGTCATCGGCTCGCTCGACCTCGAGCAGACCCTCACCAGCCGCGACCAGATCAACGGCCAGCTGCGGGGCGTGCTCGACGAGGCGACCGGCAAGTGGGGCATCCGGGTCAACCGCGTCGAGCTGAAGGCGATCGACCCGCCGCACTCGGTGCAGGACTCGATGGAGAAGCAGATGCGCGCCGAGCGCGACCGCCGCGCCACCATCCTCACCGCCGAGGGCGTCAAGCAGTCGCAGATCCTCACGGCCGAGGGCGAGAAGCAGTCGAACATCCTGCGGGCCGAGGGCACCGCGCAGGCCCGCATCCTGAACGCGCAGGGCGAGGCGCGCGCCATCCAGCAGGTCTTCGACGCGATCCACCGCGGCAACCCCGACCAGAAGCTGCTCGCCTACCAGTACCTGCAGGTGCTGCCGCAGATCGCCCGCGGCGACTCCAACAAGCTGTGGATCGTGCCGAGCGAGCTGGGCGACGCGCTGAAGGGCATCGGCGGGATGCTCGGCAACCTGCAGCCGCAGCAGGGCGACGGCGCCGGGTACGTGCCGGCCCCCGGTGGTGGCGGCGGGTACGTGCCCGACCCGGACGGCGACGAGCCGGACGCCGCCCTCGGCAACCCGACGCTCCAGGACCCGGCGGAGGCGCTGGCGCAGGCACGGCGCGAGGCGGCTGGGGCGAGCGCCGAGGCCGAGGGCGCCTCCACCGCCGGCATCGCCCCCGGCGCGATGCCCGGCCGCGCTCCCGGCGCCCCGTCGCAGCTCGCCCCCGACCCCGGCTCGCCGTCCGGCGTCGAGGCGGTGCCGGCCGAGCAGGCGGCGGAGCAGCCGGTCGAGCTGCCCCCTGCGCAGCCCGACCAGCAGCCCCCGTACCCGCCCGAGCCCCCGCGCGGCGCCTGACCTCGCGGCCGCACGGCGGCTCAGCGGACGGCGGAGGTCCCGCCGGTGCGCAGGCGGGCCTCCACCCCGTCGACGAGCCGGGCGGCGGCGTCCTGCCCGGCGTCGACCAGGTCGCGGCCCGGCTGCCCCATCACCACGCCGGTGATCACGGTGCGGTGCCCGTCGACCCGCCGCACGGCCTGGAACATGAAGCACCCGCCGGCCGCGCGCATCGAGCCGGTCTTGATGCCGACGAACCCGTCGTGCCCGAGCAGCCGGTCGGTGTTCTCCACCCGGCCGGCGACCGGCAGCACCGCCGAGCGCTGCCCGACCACCTCGGCCAGCGCGGGCACCTGCATGGCGGCCATCGCGAGCAGCAGCTGGTCACGGGCGGTGCTGACCGTCGAGGTCTCGTAGCCGCTGGGGTCGGTGTAGCGGGTCGAGGTCATACCAAGGGCGACCGCCTGCTCGTTCATCTGCTGCACGAAGCGCTCGCGGCTGCCCGCGACGTGCTCGGCCAGCGCCGTGGCCACGTTGTTCGCCGACGGCAGCAGCAGCGCCTGCAGCGCCTGCCGCTCCGTCAACTGCTCGCCCGCGACGACCCGCACGACGGACTCGCCGCGGCGCCGGCGCACGGAGGTCTCGTGCACCTGCTCGGGCGTGATCGTCATGGTGAAGCCGTCCGCACCCGCGGCCAGCGGCGCCTCCTGCAGCACCACGTAGGCGGTCATCACCTTGGCCATGCTCGCCACCGGCGCGGGCCGGCCGTCGGCGTGCGTGGCCAGCGCGGTGCGGCCGCCCGCGGTCACGGCCACCGCGGCCTGACCGCTCGTCGGCCACACCGGCACGTCGACCGGCGCCGCCCGGTCGTCGCCGCCGACCACGCGGAAGCCGACGAGCGCCGCCACGG
>NZ_BAAHBM010000160.1:0-2941 GCF_054776675.1 Angustibacter aerolatus | reverse complement strand
CGCGGCGGCTCCCACCGGCCTCGACGCCCTCCGCGCCCTGCCCGGCCTGCTGCCGGACGGCGCCGCTGCGCTGCTGGCCGCGCCGCGCGGCCCGGCCGCGTCGTCGGTGCACCGCACGGCGTCGGGGTACCGGTTCGACCTGCGCCTCGGACTGCTGCCCGGGGCCGACGTCGAGCTCGCACGCCGCGGTGACGACCTGCTCGTCGCCGTCCCGGGCGCACGGCGCGGGGTGCGGCTGCCGTCGGTGCTGCGCCGGTGCGAGGCGACCGCCGCGCGCGTGCGCGACGGCGTGCTGCAGGTGCGCTTCGTGCCCGACCGCGCGCTGTGGCCGGCGACCCGGACGCGCGAGCAGGTGACGACGTGAGCTCCCAGCCCCGCGACGAGCAGCTCGGCAGCGCCGCGCAGGAGGCCGCCCGGCTGGTCGAGCAGCTGCAGGGCTGGTTCGGTGCCCGGCCCGCCGAGCCAGCCGACCCGGCGGCCGACGCGCCGTCCGCCGGGGTGGGCGACCAGGTGCACGACCAGGTCGACGAGCCGTCGCCGCACGAGTGGTCGAGCTGCCGGGTCTGCCCGGTCTGCCGGGCCGTCGACGCCGTGCAGCGCGACCACCCGCAGGTCGTCGAGCACCTCGTCGACGCCGTCGACCACCTGGCACAGGCGTTCCGCGAGCTGGTCCGCCCGCCCGGCGAGCCCGGCGCGCCCGACGAGGCACCGCCGCGGACGGGCCGCGCGGCGGCGGACGGCGCCCAGCCCGCGGGACGCACCCGCCCCGGCCCGACGTCCCGGCCCGTCGTGGTGGACCCTGACCCCGGGAACGCACCGGACGACGACTGGGACGACCTGATCGACCTGGACGACATGCACGACCTGGACGACGTCGACGACGTCGACGCGGGGCCCGGCGAGACGCCGCGCCCCGACCGAGACGCAGCAGAAGGGAACCACTGAGGTGGCACTGACGATCGGCGTGGACGTCGGCGGCACGAAGATCGCGGCCGGCGTCGTCGACGAGGAGGGCGCGGTGCTGGCGTCCGCGCTGCGCGACACCAGCGCGGCCGACCCGGTGGCGATCCAGGAGGCGATCGCCGACGTCGTCGCCGAGCTGCGCGCGCAGCACGAGGTCAGCGCGGTCGGTGTCGCGGCGGCCGGCTTCGTCGACTTCGCGAACGGCGTGCTGCTGTTCGCGCCGAACATCAACTGGCGCGACGAGCCGCTGCGCGACGGGCTGCAGGCCCGCACCGGGCTGCCGGTCGTCGTCGAGAACGACGCGAACGCCGCGGCCTGGGGCGAGTTCCGGTTCGGGCCGGCCCGGCACGTCGACGACATGGTCGCCGTCACGATCGGCACCGGCGTCGGCGGCGGCGTGGTGTCGGGCGGGCAGATGCTGCGCGGGGCCAAGGGGATGGCGGGCGAGCTGGGCCACGTGCGGCTGGTGCCCGACGGCCTGCCCTGCGGCTGCGGCAACCACGGCTGCTGGGAGATGTACGCCAGCGGCAACGCGCTGCAGCGCAACGCCCGCGCCCTCGTGCAGTCCGGCGCACCGGAGGGCCGCGCGCTGGCCGAGCTGTGCGGCGGCGACGCGAGCCGGCTGGTCGGGCCGATGGTCACCGAGGCGGCCACCGCCGGCGACCAGGCGTCGGTGCGGCTGTTCGCCGACCTCGGCCGGTGGATCGGCGAGGGCATGGCCGCCATCGCCGCGGTGCTCGACCCGGCGCTGTTCGTCGTCGGCGGCGGCGTCGTGCGGGCCGGCGAGCTCGTCGTCGGCCCGGCGCGCGAGGCGCTCGCGGCCAACCTGACCGGGCGCTCGCAGCGCCCGGCGATCGCCGTCGTGGCCGCCGCGCTCGGCACGCAGGCCGGCACGATCGGCGCCGCCGACCTGGCCCGCGAGGTGACCGCCGCCGTCGGCGAGCGGGTGGCGGGGTGAGCGAGCGGCGGCCCGAGGCGCCGCTGCAGGTCTGGTCGCGCCCGGCGATCGGCGTCGACATCGGCGGCACGAAGGTCGCCGCCGGCCTCGTCGACACCGACGGGCGGGTGCTGAGCCGCGCCCGCCGCGAGACCCCGCACCGCAGCACCAGCCCGCAGGTCGTCGAGGACACCATCGCCGAGGTGATCACCGAGCTGCGCGAGGAGTGGGACTTCCGCGAGCCGCTGGCGGTGGGCATCGGCGCGGCCGGGTTCGTCGACGTCACCCAGAGCTCGGTGCTCTTCGCGCCGCACCTGTCGTGGCGGCACGAGCCGCTGCGCGACGCCATGCGCCGCCGGGTCGGCCTGCCGGTCGTCGTCGAGAACGACGCGAACGCCGCGCTGTGGGCCGAGTCGCGGTTCGGCGCGGCCCAGGGCGAGGAGTGCGTGGTCTGCGTCAACCTCGGCACCGGCATCGGCGGGGCCGTGCTGCTGGACGGCGAGCTGTACCGCGGGCGGTTCGGCGTCGCGGGCGAGTTCGGCCACATGCAGGTGGTGGCCGGCGGGCACCGCTGCGAGTGCGGCAACCGCGGGTGCTGGGAGCAGTACGCCAGCGGCAACGCCCTGGTGCGCGAGGCCCGCGAGCTGGCGGCGGCCGGGTCTCCGGTGGCGCACGGGCTGCTCGAGCGCGCCGAGGGCGACCCGGCGCAGATCAACGGCCCGCTGGTCACCGAGGCGGCCAAGGACGGCGACCCCGCGGCCGTCGAGCTGTTCGAGGACGTCGGGCGCTGGCTGGGCATCGGGCTGGCCAACCTGGCGGCCGCCTTCGACCCGGGCCTGTTCGTCATCGGCGGCGGGGTGTCGGACGCCCGCGAGCTGCTGCTGAACCCGGCGCGCGAGTCGTTCCGCCGTGCGCTCACCGGCCGCGGCTTCCGCCCGGAGGCGCGGGTGGTGCGCGCGCAGCTGGGCAACGAGGCCGGCCTGGTGGGCGCGGCCGACCTCGCCCGCGACCACGCGCGGCTGTTCCGCCGCCGGCGGCACC
>NZ_BAAHBM010000159.1:0-3089 GCF_054776675.1 Angustibacter aerolatus | reverse complement strand
GCGGCCAGCGCGTCGAGCCAGGCGCGCGGGCGGTGCGCGGCGGGCAGGGTGCGGGCCGCGCCTTCGAGCCGGGGGAGCAGCTCGGCGTCGGAGCGGGACCCGACGACCACGACGGCGGTCACGCGCTGCCCGAGACGCGGGTGCGGCAGGCCGACGACGGCGAGGTGCCCGGTGCCCGCGACCGGCTCGAGCACCCGCTCGACCTCCTCGACCGGCACGGTGTGACCGCCGGTCTGCACCGCGAGGTCGCCGCGGCCGAGCACCCGCCACCCGTCGCCGTCCGACACCGCGCGGTCGCCGACGGTCGCCCAGCCGCGCCCGTCGAGACGCAGCGCCGGCCCGGAGGTCGCGATGTACGGCGAGCGCACCCACAGCTCTCCGGCGCCGGTGGTGCCGACGTCGCGCAGCTCGACCTCGGCGCCCGGCACGGCGCGCATCGGGCCGTCGTCGTCCGACCAGCCGACGAACGACAGCTCGGCCGCCCCGTAGTACTCGAGCACCCGCCAGCCGTGCCGGACGGCGCGCTCGCGCAGCCCGGCGCCGAGACCGGCACCGGCCACCACCACCAGCCGCAGTGCGGGCAGGCCGCCGGCGTCGGCGAGGTCGCACGCGTCGGCGAGCTGCAGCGGCACCAGGTGCGCGGCCGTGACCTCGGGCGCGGCGGCACCCCACGCGGTGCGGGCGCCCACGTGCACCGCGTGCACGGCGCCGTAGAGGAAGAGCGTCGACGTCGCCGGGCCGGGCAGCCACACCACGTCGTCGGGGCCGAGGACGGTGACGTCGGTGAGCGGGTCGAGGGTGGCTGCCCACGACGCGGCCGACCGCCGCACCGGGCGGGCGGCGCCGGTGCTGCCGGACGTCGCCAGCTCGAGCTCGCGCCCGGACGGGTCCCGCAGCGCGGCCAGCACCTCGCGGGCGCGCGCGTCGTCGGTCACCGGGTGCGGGTGGGCACCCGGTCGCGCTCGGCCAGCGGGCTGGCGGCGGGGTAGCCGCGGTGCACGGCGCTCGCCACCACCGCCGCGACGACCACCTTGACGGCGTCACCGGGCAGGAAGGCCAGCGCGCCGATCGCCACGGACACGACGGTCGAGGTGCCGAGCACGGCCGCCTGCACCGGGACGCCGACCGCGTAGACCACCACGATGCCGCCGAGCGCGTTCGCCACGACGCCCCACCAGACCGGCAGGGCCGGCAGCCGGCGCTCGACCAGCCACCCGGTGACGGCGGCGCCGAGCGGCCAGCCGATCAGGTAGCCGACGCTGGGGCCGGTGAGCACGGCCAGCCCTCCGCGGCCCCCGGCGAGCAGCGGCAGCCCGGCGACGGTGAGCAGCAGGAACACCAGCACCGCCAGCGCCCCGCGGCGCCAGCCGAGCACCGACCCGGCGAGCATCACGCCGAGCGTCTGCAGGGTGATCGGCACGGCGTTGCCGAACGGCGACAGCGCCCCCGGCAGGCCGAGCACGGCGATCAGGGCGGCGAAGACGGCGACCAGCGCGAGGTCGCGGGCGGACGACGGGCGGCGGCCGCTGCGGCGAGACATGGGCGGGAGCGTAGCGGCGGCCGACGACGCGCCCGCCCGACCGTCCCCAGTCGCCACGGGTCAGACGGTTCGGGCCCGGACGTATCAGGCGGGCGTCCCGCACCTCCTCCATCACGTGACGCCGACCGCCGTGCTGCCCCCCGACACCCGCCCGACACCCGAAGTCGCTTCCGCATCCGCCCCGACTGCGGGAGACTCGGGCGTCCGCGACCACGCGTCGAAGGAGCCCGCCGTGACCAGCTCGACCCGCTCGACGAGTCCATCGGCCTCCGGCGGGTCGCCCGGCACGAGCGGTCGGCTGCCCGAGCAGGGCGGCGCCGACCTGCGGCTGCAGGCGGTCGGCGAGGCCGCCGTCGGCGACCTGCTCGGCCGCGCCGACCGCGGCGACACCCAGGCATGGGTCGAGATCGTGCGCCGCTACGAGCGGCTGGTCTGGTCGGTCGCCCGCTCCTACCGGCTCGACACCCCCGACGCGGCCGACGTCGTGCAGACCACCTGGCTGCGGCTGGTCGAGCACCTCGGCGGCATCCACGACGCGGAGCGGCTCGGTGGGTGGCTGGCCACGACGACCCGGCGCGAGGCGCTGCGGCTGGCCCGAGCGCGCCGCCGCCAGCTGGTCGACGGTGCCGACGACGAGATCGCCCTCGTGCCCGCCGGCGACCCCGACGTCGACGACGCGCTGCTGCGCGACGAGCGCGACGCCGTCCTGCACCGCGCCGTCCGCGCCCTCGAACCGCGCTGCCAGCGGCTGCTGCGCGTGCTCAGCGCGTCGCCGCCACCCCGCTACGACACGGTGGCCGAGGCGCTCGGCATGCCCATCGGCAGCATCGGCCCCACCCGCGGGCGGTGCCTGCAGCGGCTGCGCGCCGCGCTCGGCGACCTCGGCTGGTCGGACCGCGACGGGGTGCGGGCATGAGCAGCGCCCCGCTGGAGCAGCCCGAGCGCCCCGAGGACGCTCTGCTGCTGGCCGCCCTCGGCGACCTGCACGACCAGCTCGACCCGGTGCCCGAGCACGTGCGGCTCGCGGCCCGAGCGGCCATCGAGCTGCGCGACCTCGACGCCGAGCTGCTGCCGCTGCTCGAGGCGGAGGCCGGTGCCCTGGTGCGCGGCGAGCCGGCCGCACCGGGCAGCCGCACCGACCACTGGTTCAGCTTCGCGCTCGACGACGTCGAGGTCGAGCTGGGTGCCCGCCGCGGCCGCACCGGCTGGGACCTCGTCGGCCAGGTCAGCGCGCCGGTGCGCGCGCTGTCGGTGCAGACGATGACGGAGACCGACCAGGTGCCGGTCGACGAGCTGGGCCGGTTCAGCGCCACCGTGTCGGCGCCGACCCTGCGGCTGCGGCTCGTCACCCCGAGCGGGCGCGCGCTGCGCACCGAGTGGGTCACGCTGTGAGCGGTCGGTGACGTCGGCGGCGGCCGAGCTCGACCCCCCGGACGCCGGGCCGGTCCGGCCCGCACGCACCGCCGCCGCACTCGCTCACGAGGCGCTGGAGCAGGTCGGCGACGACCGGCGCCGGGCCGCCGAGCTCGACGGGCCGCCGTGGTCGCCG
>NZ_BAAHBM010000158.1:0-3211 GCF_054776675.1 Angustibacter aerolatus | reverse complement strand
GGCTGCCAGCGGGCGTCCGCGCCCGTCCCGGCCTTCGCGCCCCCGACCGGCGCGGACGCCCGCTGGCAGCCGCTCGGCCCGGCCGCCACGCTGCGCGGCCTGGTCGACTCCGGCGTCCGCGTGGCGGGCCGGGTCAACGACCTCGCCGTCTCCGCCGACGGCGCCCGGGTCTACGCCGCCAGCGCGCTCGGCGGCCTCTGGTACAGCCCGGACGCCGGCGGGCACTGGCAGCAGGTGGGCCGGTTCGGCACGGTCGACGCGAGCACGGTGCGCGCGTCGTCGCACGCCCTGGCCTGCGGCGCGGTGCACGTGCGGTTCGGCGCCACCGCGGCGGACGACGAGGTGTGGCTGGGCACCGGCGACGCCGTCACCGGGCCGAGCGACAGCGGTTACGTCGGGCGCTACGGGGGCGTGGGGATCCTGCACGCGGTCGGTCCGGTGCAGCTGGTGCTCGACCACCCCGACGCCGACCCGTGGGACCCGCCGCAGGCGCCGACCCTGGCCGGCCAGGGGATGCTGCGCGTCGTCGCCGACCCGGCCGCACCGCGCAGCCTGCTCGCCGCCACCACCGCCGGCGCGTGGTCGCACGATCCGGCGGCCGCCGCCGGCACCGACCCCTGGTCGCTCGTCGTGGTGCCCGACTGGGAGATCCCGGGCCTCATCACCTCGTCGCAGGTGCGGGTCACGGACGCCGCGTGGACGCCCGCCACGACCACCGGCACCACCCACGGCAGCCGGCGGTGGCTCGTCGCCGTCGACGGCGCGGCACCCGGGTACGGGCTCTGGTGCAGCGAGGCGGGTGCCGCCTTCACCCGCGTGCCGCTGCCGGGTGCGGCGCCGAGCACGGGCGTCAGCCGGCTCTCGCTCGCCGCCGACCCGGCGCACCCCGACGTCCTGTACGTGCTGGGGTCCGGCCCGCGGCTGTGGCGGGTCGACGGCGCCGCCGCCGCCCCGACGGCGATGGCGGTGCGCGGGCTGCCGAACCGGCTCTTCGGCGTGACCGGCGACCAGTCCGACTACGACTGCGCGATCGCCGTCGACCCCCGGGACCCGCTCGTCGTGGTGGTGGCGGGGGCGGCGGTCGCCAGCTCGCGCGCCGTGCACGGCGGCGGGTGGCCGGCGGCGATGTACCGGTTGCGGGTGCGGCTGCCGGGGCCGGGGCACCCCACCGCGCGCACCAGCTACGTCGGCGGCGAGTCCGACGACGCCAGCTGGATCGGGTCCGAGGTGCACGCCGACGTCCACCGGGTGCACTGGTCGACGCCGACGGGGGCCACGGTGCCGCACGTCTTGGTCGGCTGCGACGGCGGTCTGTTCCGCTCCACCCGGGACGGCGACCTCGGCACCTTCCGCACCCGCTCGGGCGGCATGGCCGTCACCGAGCCGGGGTTCCTCGGGACCCACCCACTGTCGCCCGGCGTGCTGCTGGCCGGGATGCAGGACAACGGCGGTCAGCTGCGGGTCGGGGAGTCGCTGTGGGTGCAGGCCGCCCAGGTGGGGGACGGCGGCGGCGTCGCCTTCGACCCCGGTGCGCCCGGCCGGTTCGTGGTGCAGGCGACGGACAGCGCCTGGTACGACGACACGAACCTGAACGTCTCGCCGACCTGGCGCAGCCCGAGCACCCAGGCGGCGTCGGACGCCGAGAGCGGCCGGTCGGCGTTCTACAGCGCGCCGGCCGTCGTCCGCACCGCCCCCGCGGCGCCCGCCGCCCCGGTCACCCGGCTCGCGGTCGGCACCGACCGGGTCTGGCTGAGCGAGCGCTGGGCCGCGAGCACCTGGACCGGGTCGTCGTGGCGGCGGGCCTGGGTGACGCTCCCGACCGGCACCGACCCGCGGCGGCAGGACGCGACGGGCGGCACGGCCCTGACGCAGGACCGGCTCGACCCGGGACCGCCGCGGTGGGGGTCGACGATCCCGCGCACCGGCGTCCGGGCGCTGCGCTGGCGCGACCCCACGCACCTGCTGGTGCTGATGCAGGGGCGCCTCTACCAGCTCGAGGACACCGGGGCGACGCGCTGGACGCCGACCACGGTCGTCGACCGGACGCCGCCGCCCGCACCGCTGCCCGCCACGACGCCCCCCGCGGTCGCCGGCCCCGGGCTGCCGGGGCTCGGCATCTGCAACGACCTGGCCGTCCAGGACCCGGCCACCGGCGCGCTGTACGTCGCGACCAGCGACCGCCGCGAGCCGCTCTGGTTCTGGGACGGTGCCGGCACCTGCCACCCGACCGGGCTCGGCGCCGTGCCACCCGGCACCCGCTCGCCCGCGTACGCGGTCGTCGTCGACCCCGCCGACCCGACGTCGGTGTTCGTCGGCACCACCACGGGCGTCTGGCAGGGGCGGCTCACCCCCGGGGCCGCCGGCCCGCCGGCCACCCCGCCGACCTGGGTGTGGCGGCAGTACGCGAACGGCCTGCCGCATGCCGCCGCGCAGGACCTCGCGATCGGCGTCTGGCCCAGACCCGGCCCGCAGCAGCCGCTGCGCCTGCTGCGCGTCGCCCTCCAGGCCCGCGGGGTGTTCGAGGTCGACCTGGACCAGCCGCTGACGGCCACCACCTACCTGCGGGCGGTGCCCACCGACACCCGCCAGGTGCTCCCGACGCCGACGGCCGACCCGCTCTTCACGCCGGGCCTGCCGCGCCGGTCGTGGCAGTCGGACTGGGCCGCCGAGCGCGACCGGGACCACCGCACCCCCAGCGGCCTGCCCGGCCCGCACCCCGACGGGACCCCGCCGGGCAGCCACCTCTGGCACGCCGGCCCGGACGTCGTGCCGCGCCCGGCGCGGGTCGGCCCGACCGGTACCCCGTGGCCGTCGTCGAGCGTGCCGGGCCTGCCGTGGACCTCGCAGCCGACGGACCGGTTCTGGCTCTGGACGCTGCAGACCGCGCTGCGCGCGCTGCCCGCCACGGTGCCCGACGCCGCCCAGGTCGTGGCCGACGGGCGGTGGACGCCGTGGTTCGGGCGCCGGCTGGTCGGCATCCGCCGCAGCCTCGGCCTGCGCGCCACCGCGCGCGTCGACGCCGTGCTCTGGGACCGGCCGGAGGTCGCGCAGGCGATGTGGACGCCGCCGTGGGACGGCGTCGCCACCGAGGCCGACCTGGCCGAGCTGGTCGTCGGCGCGGCCACGCCGCGGGTCGGCGGTGCGGGGGCGGCGGCGCAGCTGGCGGCGGCCTCGGGCGCGCTGCTGCGGCCGCACCAGGTCGACGTGCTGG
>NZ_BAAHBM010000157.1:0-3387 GCF_054776675.1 Angustibacter aerolatus | reverse complement strand
CTCGCGCCCGCGACGGCGCACGGCACGGGCGCCGTCCGCTGCTGGCGGGGCTGGCCGTCGTGGTCGTGCTGGCCGCGCTGGCCGCGCTCGTCTGGTGGGGCCCGCTGCTCGTCGTCCGCGAGGTCGAGGTCTCGTCCGACCCGGCGGGGCCCGCGCTGACCGCGGCCGAGCGCACGCAGGTGCTCGACGCCGCCCGCGCACCGACCGGGCGGCCGCTCGCCCAGGTGCCGACCGGCGACCTGGCCGACCGGGTGCGCGACGTGCCGTTCGTGGCCGGCGTCCGGGTGACCCGTGGCTGGCCCTCGACCCTGCAGGTGCTGGTCACCCACCGCGCGCCGGCGGCGGCGCTGCCGGCTTCCGGCGGCCGCTTCGAGCTGGTCGACGGCGCCGGCACCGCGTACGCCACGGTCGCGCGGGCGCCGAAGGGCGTGCCCGTCGTGCGCGTCGACCTCGTGCGGGCCGGTGCCCCGAGCCTGCAGGCGGCGCTCGCGGTGCTCGACGGGATGCCCGCGTCGCTGCGCTCGCAGGTCTCCGCGGTCAGCGCGCAGTCGCCGTCCGACGTGCGGTTGCGGGTGCGCGGCAAGCAGGTCGTGTGGGGGAGCGCCGACCGCACCCCCCGCAAGGCGCAGGTGCTCGAGGTGCTGATGCGCGCGAAGGCGTCGGTCTACGACGTGAGCTCGCCGGACACCCCCGTCACCCGCTGACGCGCCGCACGAAGGCGCGACACGCCGCCCCGGGTCGTTGGTCGAGGTCGAGGTGCCGCCTACCTTCGGTACATCGCACGAGGTTGACATAACTCTAACCCTCTAGATGAGGGTGAGACTCGACCGACACGCTCGGCATCCTGAGAGGCACTCACGTGGCAGCACCGCAGAACTACCTGGCCGTCATCAAGGTCGTCGGCATCGGCGGCGGTGGCGTGAACGCGATCAACCGCATGATCGACGTCGGGTTGAAGGGCGTGGAGTTCATCGCCATCAACACCGACGCGCAGGCCCTGCTCATGAGCGACGCCGACGTCAAGCTCGACGTCGGTCGCGAGCTGACCCGCGGGCTCGGCGCCGGCGCCGACCCGGAGGTGGGCAAGAAGGCCGCCGAGGACCACATGGAGGAGATCGAGGAGGTCCTCAAGGGGGCCGACATGGTCTTCGTCACCGCCGGCGAGGGCGGCGGCACCGGCACCGGCGGCGCGCCCGTCGTGGCCCGCATCGCCCGCTCGCTCGGCGCGCTCACCATCGGCGTCGTCACCCGCCCGTTCACCTTCGAGGGCCGCCGGCGCGCCACCAGCGCCGAGACCGGCATCGCCGCCCTGCGCGACGAGGTCGACACCCTCATCGTCATCCCCAACGACCGGCTGCTGTCGATCAGCGACCGGCAGGTCAGCATGCTCGACGCCTTCCGCAGCGCCGACCAGGTGCTGCTGTCCGGCGTCCAGGGCATCACCGACCTGATCACCACGCCCGGCCTGATCAACCTCGACTTCGCCGACGTCAAGAGCGTCATGCAGGGCGCCGGCTCGGCCCTCATGGGCATCGGCTCGGCTCGCGGCGAGGACCGCGCGGTGCAGGCCGCCGAGCTCGCCATCAGCAGCCCGCTGCTCGAGGCCAGCATCGACGGCGCGTACGGCGTGCTGCTGTCCATCCAGGGCGGCTCCGACCTCGGCCTCTTCGAGATCAACGAGGCGGCCCGGCTGGTGCAGGAGGCCGCTCACCCCGAGGCGAACATCATCTTCGGCGCGGTCATCGACGACGCGCTCGGCGACGAGGTGCGGGTCACCGTCATCGCGGCCGGGTTCGACGGCGGGTCGCCGACCAAGCGCCCCGACGACCGGGCCCTGGGGCAGGTCTCGGGCCGCGCCACGCTGCCGGCCGCCACCCCCGCCCAGCAGGCGTTCCAGCCGGCCGGGCAGCGGCCGTACACCAGCGGCGTCTCGCACGAGGAGGCACCGCAGCAGCCGCAGGCTCCGGCCCAGCAGCCGCAGCAGGCCCAGCCGCAGCAGCAGGCCCCGCAGCGCGAGGAGCCCATCGTCGTCCCCGACAGCCTCGAGCCGGTGCGTGCCGGCCGCGGCGGCCGCCCGTCGTTCGACGGCGGCGACGACGACCTCGACGTGCCGGACTTCCTGAAGTAGCGGCACGCTGGGGTGGTGCTCGCCTGGACCGAGACCCTCGACGGCGCGGCCGGCACCGTGCACCTGGCCGGCACCGACCGGTCGGGTGGCGGTGCCGGCCGCAGCGTCGGCCCGTGGGCCGGGCTGAACCTCGGCCCGCACGTCGGGGACGACCCGGCGGCGGTCGAGGCGAACGTCGCGGCCGTCGCGGCCGAGGCGGGCCTCGCGCCCGACCGGTTGCTGCGGGTGCGGCAGGTGCACGGCGCCGACGTCGTGCACGCGACCGGGCCGTGGCCGGGTGAGCCGCCCGAGGCGGACGCCGTCGTCACCGACCGTGCCGACCTCGGCCTGCTCGTGATGGTCGCCGACTGCGTGCCGGTGCTGCTCGCGGCGCCCGACGAGGGCCTGCTGGGGGTGGCGCACGCCGGTCGCCCCGGGCTGCGGGCGGCGCGGGTGCCCGCCACGGTGGCCGCGATGCGCGACCTCGGCGCCACCCGGCTCGAGGCCCGCCTCGGCCCGTCGGTGTGCCCGCGCTGCTACCCCGTGCCGGCCGCGATGCGCGACGACGTCGCGGCGATCGCCCCGGCCAGCCGCTCCGTGTCGTGGACCGGGGAGCCGGCGCTCGACGTCGGCGCCGGCGTGCTCGAGCAGCTGACGGCCGCCGGCGTGCAGGTGCGGCAGCGGCCCGGCTGCACCGTCGAGTCGCCCGACCTCTACAGCTACCGGCGCGACGGCGTCACCGGCCGGTTCGCCGGTCTGGTCTGGCGCACCACGTGACCGGCCCCGACGACGGCCCCGACCACGCCGACCCCCGGGCGGTCGAGCTGCGCGCGCGCCTGGACGCCGTCGAGGAGCGGGTGCGCGCTGCGTGCGCCGCCGCGGGGCGCGAGCGCTCCGACGTCCGGCTGATCGTGGTCACCAAGACCCATCCCGCCGCCGACGTGCGCCGGTTGGCCGGTCTCGGCGTCCGCGACGTGGGGGAGAACCGCGACCAGGAGGCCGCCGAGAAGGCCGCCGAGCTGGCCGGCGGCCCCGACCCCGTCGCCGGCCTGCGCTGGCACTTCGTGGGACAGCTGCAGCGCAACAAGGTCGCCTCGGTCGTCCGCTACGCGGCGGCGGTGCACTCGGTCGACCGGAGCCGGCTGGTGACGGCGCTGGCCGACGCCGTCGAGCGCGCCGACCGCGACCTCGACGTGCTGCTGCAGGTCGACCTGGGCGGCGGCGCGCAGCGGCCCGGCGCCCCCCGCGGCGGCGTCGACCCGGCCGACCTGCCGCCGGAC
>NZ_BAAHBM010000156.1:0-3573 GCF_054776675.1 Angustibacter aerolatus | reverse complement strand
CCTCGGCCGGGCGCTGCTGCTGCGGGCCCTGCGCGACCGGGCCGCCGCGGGCGCCACCCGGCTCGGCCTCGCCGTCAGCGGCGCCAACCGCGACGCGCTGCGGCTCTACCTGTCGGTCGGGCTCGAGGTCGAGCGCGAGTGGCTCACGTACGTCCCGGACCGCTGACCCCGCACACCCCTGCTGCCGAGCTGCAGCCTTCGGGGCACGGCAGGCCACCGAAGACCCCCGGAAGCGGCAGCTCGGCAGGAGCGGGTCAGTCGTCGGTGACCGCGGACGGCGGGGCGAGCCACCCGAGCAGCAGCAGCATCGCGGTCCCGAGCCCGGCCCGCACCGACCGATCGGACGCGAGCAGCTGCACCAACATGATCGCCGCGGCCAGCAGGGCGACGCCGGCCACCACCCGCGACGCCAGCAGCAGCCGTGCGCCGGGGCGGTAGACGACCAGCACCGCCAGCAGGGCGGCGACGAGCACCAGGGCCGGCGGCCCGACCAGCGTCAGCAGATCCGCCCGCCCGTCGGCCTGCTCACGCTGCAGCAGCAGTCCCCAGCCGCTGACCTGGCGGTGCTGGTCATCCAGCCCGACCCACGGCAGCGCGAGCGCGAGCACCAGCCCGGCCGCCAGCACCGCCTGCAACGCCCTGCGCAGGATGCTGCGTTCGCCGTACCTCACCGCGCGATCGTGGCAGAGCGACCGCGTCCACCCGTCGTGCGCACCCGGCCGGTCGCCTGGACGGGTGCGTGCTCGGATCAGGTGCGAGATCGGCTCAGGGCGGGGTGAGGGCGGTGCCGAGCGCGGCGAGGGCGCCGTCGACCACCGCGTAGTACGCCCAGCGGCCGCGCTGCTCGCGGCTCACCAACCCGGCCTCGACGAGCTGCCGCATGTGGTGCGACACCGTGGGCTGGCTGAGGCCGACCGGCCCGGTGAGGTCGCAGATGCACGCCTCCCCGCCGTCCGTCGCGGCGATCAGCGACAGCAGGCGCACCCGGGTGGGGTCGCCGAGCGCCTTGAACGAGCGGGCGAGCCGCTCGGCGGTGTCGGCGTCGAGCACCCCGCCGGTGACCGTCGAGCAGCAGTCGTCGAGGGCGACGACGGGCAGCTGCACGGGGGACGGCACCCGCCGAGTGTCGCACGGATTGACAACCGTCTATGTATCGACCAGTCTCGATTCGACGCCGACCGGACGAGGGAGGACCGATGAGCGACGCGAGCGACGTCCACGAGCAGGTGCGGGTGCGGTACGCCGAGGCCGCGCTGTCCGTGCGCAGCGGGTCGGCCTGCTGCGGCGCCGACGACGAGGCGGTCTTCGGGGCGACGCTGTACGACCCGCAGGTGCGCGGCGAGCTGCCGGACGACGCGGTGCTGGCGAGCCTGGGCTGCGGGAACCCCACCGCGGTGGCCGAGCTGCGCGAGGGCGAGCGGGTGCTCGACCTCGGCTCCGGCGGCGGGATCGACGTCCTGCTCTCGGCGCGGCGGGTGGGGCCGACCGGGTTCGCCTACGGCGTCGACATGACCGACGAGATGCTCGACCTGGCCCGGGCGAACGCCGCCCGAGCCGGCGCGACGAACGTCGAGTTCGTGCGCGGCACCATCGAGGACGTGCCGCTGCCCGACGCCGCGGTCGACGTCGTCATCTCGAACTGCGTCGTGAACCTGTCGACCGACAAGCCGTCGGTGCTCGCCGAGGCGTTCCGCGTGCTGCGGCCGGGCGGCCGGCTCGGCATCAGCGACGTGGTGGCCGAGGACCACCTCTCCCCCGCCGAGCGGGCCGAGCGCGGGTCGTACGTCGGCTGCGTGGCCGGCGCCCTGTCGCGCGCCGAGTACGTCCGGGGCCTGCAGGACGCCGGGTTCACCGACGTCGCGGTGACCTTCACCCACGCGGTCGCCGACGGCATGCACTCCGCGATCGTGCGCGCGGTGAAGCCGGGCGGCCGCGAGTGAGCGACGTCGTCGCCGAGCGCCCCGTCGCCGGGCCCGAGGCGCCCGTGCTGGCCCGGCTCTCGGTGCTCGACCGGCTGCTGCCGGTGTGGATCGTCGTGGCGATGGCCGTCGGCCTGGGGCTCGGCCGCGCCGTCCCCGCGCTGCCCGGCTGGCTGGACGCCGTCCGCGTCGGGTCGGTCAGCCTGCCGATCGCGCTCGGGCTGCTGCTCATGATGTACCCGGTGCTGGCGAAGGTGCGGTACCGCCGGCTCGACCGCGTCACCGGCGACCGGCGGCTGCTCGTCAGCTCGCTGGTGCTCAACTGGCTGGTCGGACCGGCGCTGATGTTCGCCCTGGCCTGGCTGCTGCTGCCCGACCAGCCGGCGTACCGCACCGGGCTGATCGTGGTCGGGCTGGCTCGCTGCATCGCGATGGTGCTCATCTGGAACGACCTGTCGTGCGGTGACCGCGAGGCCGGCGCCGTGCTGGTCGCGATGAACTCGGTCTTCCAGATCCTGGCGTTCGGCCTGCTCGGGTGGTTCTACCTTCGGGTGCTGCCCGGCTGGCTGGGGCTGGCGCAGGTCGACGCCCGCTTCTCGTTCCCGACGATCGCCGGCTCGGTGCTGGTGTTCCTCGGGCTCCCGCTGCTCGCCGGGTTCGTCACCCGCACCGTCGGCGAGCGGGCTCGCGGCGAGCAGTGGTACGAGCAGCGGCTGCTGCCGCGCATCGGGCCGTTCGCGCTCTACGGCCTGCTCTTCACGATCGTGGTGCTCTTCGCGCTGCAGGGCGGCACCATCACGAGCCGCCCCTGGGACGTCGCCCGCATCGCGCTGCCGCTGCTGGCCTACTTCGCGCTGATGTTCGGCGGCGGCTTCGTGCTCGGGCACCGCCTGCGGCTCGGCTACGCCAAGACCGCGACGCTGGCGTTCACCGCGGCCGGCAACAACTTCGAGCTCGCGATCGCGGTGGCCGTCGGCGTGTTCGGCGTCGCGAGCGGCCAGGCCCTCGCCGGCGTCGTCGGCCCGCTCATCGAGGTGCCCGTGCTCGTGGCGCTGGTGCACGTCGCGCTGCGCCTGCGCCCGCGCTTCGCCGTCTAGGAAGGGACCCCCGCGTGACCGTGCCCGAGGTGCTGTTCGTCTGCGTGCACAACGCCGGCCGCTCGCAGATGGCCGCGGCCCTGCTCGACCACCACGCGGCCGGCCGGGTCGTCGTCCGCTCGGCCGGCTCGGCGCCCGCCGACACGGTGAACCCGGCGGTGGTCGAGGTGATGCACGAGATCGGGCTCGACCTGTCGAAGGAGTTCCCGAAGCCGCTCTCGGACGACGCGGTGCGCGCCGCCGACGTCGTGATCACCATGGGCTGCGGCGACGCCTGCCCGTTCTACCCCGGCACGCGCTACCTCGACTGGGAGCTGGACGACCCGGCCGGCCTCGACGCCGACGCGATCCGCCCGATCCGCGACGACGTGGACCGCCGGGTGCGGGCGCTGCTCGCCGAGCTGGTGGGTTAGCGGCCGAGCAGCGACCCGGGCAGCGCGCCCGAGGCGAGGACGGCGTCGCGCGCCGGGTGCAGCAGCCGGGCCGCCCGCTCGGTGGCCTCGCGGCCGATCGCCCGCCAGGGGGCGAGGGCCGCCCGGTCGGTGGCGCCGGCGTCG
>NZ_BAAHBM010000155.1:0-3576 GCF_054776675.1 Angustibacter aerolatus | reverse complement strand
GCCCGGCTGTCGGCCGTCGTCGACGCGGTGCCGGGGCGGTGGGGCCCGGCGCTCAGGCAGGCGGTGCTGCGCCGGGTGGCCGACGAGGCCGACGCCACGCCGCTGCTCGTCGCCGTCGGCGGTGCGATGGCCACCCACCTCGACCCCGTGGTGCGGCCCGCGCTCGACCGGTGGGCCGAGGGCGCGGGGCCCGCCGTGCGCGAGCGGGTCGCCCGCATCGGCCAGTACCTGACGCTCGTCACCGAGATCCCGGAGGCCTTCCAGTGACCGACCCGACGCCCGCCACCGCCGCCGAGTCGGCCTGCCTGCTGCGGGCGCACGCCGAGGACGCCTACGCCGACGAGCTGCGGGCGCTCGCCGCGGCCGACGACCGGCCGCGCCCCCCGCGCTGGCGGCTGTCGCCGTGGGCGGTGGCGACGTACCTGCTCGGCGGCCGGCTCGACGACGGCACCGAGATCTCGCCGAAGTACCTGGGGTCGCGCCGGGTGGTCGAGATCGCCGTGGCGTCGCTGGCCACCGACCGCGCGCTGCTGCTGCTCGGCGTGCCCGGAACGGCGAAGACCTGGGTCAGCGAGCACCTGGCGGCGGCGGTCAGCGGCGACTCGACGCTCGTCGTCCAGGGCACGGCCGGCACGCCGGAGGAGTCGCTGCGCTACGGCTGGAACTACGCGCGGCTGCTGGCCGAGGGCCCCTCGCGCGGGGCCGTCGTGCCGAGCCCGGTGATGCGCGCGATGGAGCGCGGCGCGCTGGTGCGGATCGAGGAGCTGACCCGCATCCCCGCCGACGTGCAGGACGCGCTCATCTCGATCCTGTCGGAGAAGGCGCTGCCGATCCCCGAGCTCGACGACGAGGTGCAGGCGCTGCAGGGGTTCAACGTGGTGGCCACCGCGAACAACCGCGACAAGGGCGTGAACGACCTGTCGTCGGCGCTGCGCCGCCGGTTCAACACGCTCGTGCTGCCGCTGCCCGACACCCTCGAGCAGGAGGTCGACATCGTGCGCACCCGCGTCGCGGCGGTCGGCCGCTCGCTCGCGCTGCCGGCGGACGTCGAGGCGCTGTCGCAGATCGAGCGGGTGGTCACGATCTTCCGCGAGCTGCGGTCGGGCACCACGCTCGACCAGCGCACCACCGTGCGGTCGCCGAGCGCCACGCTCTCGACCGCCGAGGCGATCTCGGTGATGACGAACGGCGCGGCGCTGGCGGCGCACTTCGGCGACGGCGTCATCCGCGCGGCGGACGTCGCGGCGTCCCTGACCGGCGCCGTCGTCAAGGACCCGGTGCAGGACCGCATCGTCTGGCAGGAGTACCTGGAGACGGTCGTGAAGGACCGCTCCGCGTGGACCGACCTCTACCGCGCCTGCCGCGAGCTCGGTTGATCGATGGCGGTCGTCGAGGTGCTCGGGGTGCGCCACCACGGGCCGGGCTCTGCCCGGTCGGTGCAGCAGGCGCTCGCCGAGCTCGAGCCCGACCTCGTGGTGATCGAGGGCGCGCCCGAGCTCGACGGGCTGCTGCCGCTGGCCGGTGACGCCGACCTCGTGCCGCCGGTCGCCGGGCTCGTGTACGCCGTCGACGCCCCGCGCCGGGCCGCGTTCTACCCGCTGGCGGCGTTCTCGCCCGAGTGGGTCGCGATGCGCTGGGCGGTGCACGGCCGCGTCCCGGTGCGCTTCGCCGACCTGCCCGCCGTCCACTCCCTGGCCGAGGGAGCGGACGACGGCCCGCCCGCCCGGCCGTCGGACGCGATCGGCGTGCTGGCCCGCGCCGCCGGCTACGACGACGCCGAGCGCTGGTGGGAGGACGCCGTCGAGCACCGCCGCTCCTCCTCGCTCGCCCGGTTCGCCGACATCCGCGAGGCGATGGCGCAGGTGCGGGCCGGCGACGGCTTCGGCGACCGCGACCCCGAGAACCTGCGGCGCGAGGCGTCGATGCGCAAGGTGCTGCGGGCCGCGCTTCGGGAGGGGTTCGAGCGGGTCGCGGTGGTGTGCGGCGCCTACCACGCACCGGTGCTGCACCCCGACACCTTCCCGCCGGTGTCGCACGACAACCGTCTGCTGACGAAGCTGCCGCGCACCAAGGTGGCCGTCACCTGGGCGCCCTGGACCGCCGACCGGCTCGCGGTCGAGAGCGGCTACGGCGCCGGCGTCACCGCACCCGGCTGGTACCAGCACCTGTTCGCCTCGTGGGCCGAGCAGGACGCCCACGAGCAGCCCGACCGCGACGCCGTCGTGGCGAGCTGGCTGACCCGGGTGGCGCGCGAGCTGCGGTCGGAGGGGCTGCCCGCGGCGCCGGCGTCCGTCGTGGAGGCGGTGCGGCTGGCCGACGCGCTGGCCACCGTGCGCGGCCGTCCGTCGGTGGGTCTGACCGAGCTCGACGACGCGACGCAGGCCGTGCTGTGCGAGGGGTCGGCGCTGCCGCTGCGGCTGGTGCACAGCCGGCTCGTGGTCGGTGAGCTGCTCGGCCAGGTGCCCGAGGCGGCGCCGCGGGTGCCGCTCGCCCAGGACCTCGAGCGGCTGCAGCGCTCGCTGCGGCTGAAGCCGTCGCCCGCCGAGAGCACCCTGGTGCTCGACCTGCGCCGCGAGTCGCAGCGCGAGCGCTCGGTGCTGCTGCACCGGCTGCGGCTGCTCGGTGTGCCGTGGGGCACGCCGGCCGACGCCGGGCGCACCACCGGCACGTTCAAGGAGGGGTGGACGCTGCGGTGGCGCCCCGAGCTGGCCGTCGACCTCGTCGAGGCCGGGATGCACGGCACGACGGTGCTCGGCGCCGCCACCGCGCTGGTGGCCGAGCGGGCGCAGGAGGCCTCGGACCTGGGGGCGCTGGGCGCGCTGGTCGAGCAGTGCTTCGTGGCCGAGCTGCCCGAGGCGCTGGCCGAGGTGATCGCCGCGCTGGCGGCTCAGACCACCCGCCGGCAGGACGTCGTCGAGCTGCTGGAGGCGATCGAGCCGCTGGCCCGCACCCAGCGGTACGGCGACGTGCGCGAGGCCGACACCGCCCTGGTCGCCGACGTGCTCGACACCGTGGTCACCCGCGCCGCCGTCGACCTGCGCCCCGGCTGCGTCTCGCTCGACGACGAGGCGGCGGCCCGCGTGCGCACCGCGGTCGACGCCGCCCACCGCGGCATCGGCCTGGTCGGCGAGGAGCCCGTCGTGTGGCGCGAGGCGCTGCTCGCGGTGGCGGGCGACGACCGCGTGCACGGCCTGGTGTCGGGCCGGGTGCACCGTCTGCTGCTCGACGGCGGCGCGCTCGACACCGAGGAGGTCGCCCGCCGGCTGAGCCGCCGGTTGTCGACGGGGGCCTCCGCCGTCGCCGGCGCCGCCTGGCTCGACGGGTTCCTGGAGGGCGACGCGGTGCTGCTGCTGCACGACCCCGAGCTGCTCGGCATCGTCGACGCGTGGGTGGCCCGGGTCGACGAGCCGACCTTCGACGACCTGCTGCCGCTGCTGCGCCGCACGTTCTCCCGGCACGAGCGCGCCGACCGGCGGCGGCTCGGCGAGCGGCTGCGGCACCGCGGCGGCGCGGCGCCGGCCGGCTCGGCGTCCCTCGAACCCGACCTCGAGCGCGCCCTGCCCGCGCTGCGCCGGA
>NZ_BAAHBM010000154.1:0-3619 GCF_054776675.1 Angustibacter aerolatus | reverse complement strand
CGCGCCCCCCGCCCCTGATCCGGGCGCCGCCCACGCCAGCTCGGTCCGCGGCGTCGGGGTGGCGCTGCGCCGCGTGTGCCGCGGTCGCGCTCCGGCCGGCCGCCTGCGGTGCGGTCGCGCTCCGACGCCCGCCCGCCTGCGGTGCGGTCGCGCGCCGACGCCCATCGGCCTGCGGTGCCGCCCTTGTCGGTGGCGTGCGCGACAGTGGTGGTGTGCGCGTCCCCGAGTGCTCCGGCTGCCCCGCCCGGCGCGGCCCCGGCGACACGAGCGGCGTCGGACGGGCCGAGCTGGCTGATCGAGCCGGTCCGGCGACGCGGGTGGTGTCGTGAGCCGCCGCCAGTTCCGTCCCGCGCACCGGCCCGACGAGGCCGACGACAGCGGGTGCACCGTGCTGCACGTCGACATGGACGCGTTCTACGCCTCCGTGTCGCTGCTCGAACGTCCCGAGCTGGTGGGTACGCCGGTGATCGTCGGCGGTGCCGGCAGTCGCGGCGTCGTGCTGTCGGCGACGTACGAGGCGCGGGCCTTCGGTGTGCACGCGGCGATGCCGATGGCCCGGGCGCGCCGGTTGTGCCCGCTGGCGACAATCATCGAGCCCGACCACGCCCGCTACGCCGAGGTCTCGCGCGGGGTGATGGCGGTCTTCCGCGACGTCACGCCCGCGGTCGAGCCGCTGTCGCTCGACGAGGCGTTCCTCGACGTCGCCGGCGCCGTGCGGCGGCTCGGCAGCCCGCTG
Organism: Angustibacter aerolatus; assembly: GCF_054776675.1. Taxonomy (NCBI): domain Bacteria; kingdom Bacillati; phylum Actinomycetota; class Actinomycetes; order Kineosporiales; family Kineosporiaceae; genus Angustibacter; species Angustibacter aerolatus. Next base: position 2,883 of record NZ_BAAHBM010000154.1, on the reverse strand, counting down.
CAGATCGCCGAGCGGGTGCGCGAGCGCGTGCAGGACGAGCAGGGTGTCAGCTGCTCGGTGGGCGTCGCGGCCACCAAGTTCCTGGCCAAGCTGGCGTCCGGCCTGGCCAAGCCCGACGGCGTCCTCGTCGTGCCGCGCGACGACGCCCTGGCGGTGCTGCACCCGCTGCCGGTGGGCGCGCTGTGGGGCGTGGGGGAGAAGACCGAGGAGACGCTGCACCGCTACGGGCTGCGCACCGTCGGCGACATCGCGCACACCCCGCGCGACACCCTGGTGCGCGTGCTCGGCGAGGCGACCGGCGCGCACCTGTTCGAGCTGTCGTGGGGCCGTGACCCGCGCCCGGTCGTCCCGCAGCAGTCCGAGCGCAGCATCGGCGCCGAGGAGACGTTCACCCACGACGTCGACGACCCCGAGGTCGTGCACCGCGAGCTGCTGCGGCTCGCCGAGCGCACGGCCGCCCGCATGCGCTCCGCCGGCCAGGTGGGGCGCACGGTGTCGATCAAGGTGCGCTTCGCCGACTTCACCACCATCACCCGCGCTCGCACGCTGCGCGAGGCCACCGACGTCGGCCGCGACGTCTACGCCACCGCCCGCGACCTGTTCGACGCGCTCGGCCTGCACCGGGCCCGGCTTCGGCTGGTCGGCGTGCGCGTCGAGGGACTGCTCCCCGTCGAGCAGCACCAGCGGCAGCTGCTGCTCGACGAGAAGCCGTTCGGTTGGCGCGACGCCGAGCAGGCCGTCGACCGAGCCAGCGCACGTTTCGGCGCAGGGTCGGTGCGCCCCGCCAGCCTCGTGCCCGGCGAGCGCGACGCCGTGCGCCGACGTGCCCCGCGACCGCCGGCCGACCCGGCGCCGGGCCCCGACGGCGGCGCCGCCACCGCAGGGGCGGCCGATCGGCCGGTTCCACGGCGCAGCGGTTCCGGACGCCGCGGTCGAGACGCCACGAACGGCCGGCTGCCCGACCGCCGCGACCCGTCCGGCGACGCGCGCGCCGAGGTGCGCGAGGCCTTCGAGGGACCGGGGTGGGGACGCCGGGGTTGACCGCGCTGACCGGTGCGCGGGGGCGGCGGCGCGCCGCCGACGACAGCACGTGACCGACCAGTCGCAGCAGATCGCGTCCCCGGCTTTCACACCCGGCGTCCGCGACCTATCCTTGAGGTCCAAGGGATGTTCGACGGCGACCCCGGTCGCGGTCGGATCCCGCCCGTTTCCGCGCACCCAGCGGGAGGTCGCCGTGCCGCTCTCGGAGCACGAGCAGCATCTGCTCGAGCAGATGGAGTCGGCGATGTATGCCGAGGACCCGAAGTTCGCCTCCGCCATGCGGGGGCGCACCACCAGGTCTCGGCACCGCCGCCGGTTGCTGCTGGGAGGGGTCGCGCTCCTCGTCGGCCTCGTGCTCGTCGTCGTGGGCGTCACCGGGCCCGTCGCCCTCGCCGTGGTCGGGTTCGTGATCATGCTGGTCGGGGCGGGTTTCGCGCTGGCGCCCGAGCGCCGCGGCCCGATCGGCGCCGTCGGCCCCACAGGTCAGCCGCTCCCGCGCCGCCGGGCGCCGCGCTCCGAGCGCGCCGGTCGCTCCAGCGGCTTCATGGACCGCCTCGAGCAGCGCTGGGACAGGCGCCGCGACGGCGGCCAGTGGGGCTGAGCCCCACCGACGCACCACCTCTTCGACGCCCGGCCCGCCCACGCAGGCCGGGCGTCGTGCTGCCTGCACCACCCGCAGCGGTCGTCGCCCCGCCCGCTCGGCTGGACGTCGCACGGGCGGAGGACGGCGCGTGGCGCTCAGCCCGACACCTGAGCCGCCCGGACCCCTGCGCACGAGCTGCCACCTGCGGACGTCGTGGGCCGGGCGGCGGACGTGCAGTCGCCGGCGGGAAGTCGCCCGGTGACCCGTGTCGAGCTGCCGTCTTCGGGGCTCTTCGAGGCCCGCTGGACCCCCGGAGGTGGCACCTCGGCACGCGCGCCCCGGCGTCCCCGTGTGCCGAGGTGCCACCTGTGAGGCACCTCGAGGCCCGCTGGACCCCCGGAGGTGGCACCTCGGCACGCGCGCCCCGGCGTCCTCGTGTGCCGAGTTGCCACCTGTGGGGCACCTCGAGGCCCGCTGGACCCCCGGACGTGGCAGCTCGGCAGGCGTGCGACGACGTCCCGCGTGCCGAGGTGCCACCTGTTGGGCACCTGACGTCCCGGTGGACCCCCGGACGTGGCAGCTCGGCGAGCCTGCGTCGCGTCCCGCGTGCCGAGGTGCCACCTGTCGGGCACCTGACGTCCCGGTGGACCCCGGACGTGGCAGCTCGGCGGGCGGGGACCTCTAGTGCCAGGGCGGTGGGTCAGCGGCGGCGGTGCAGGCGGACGGCGGTCAGGCTGCGGGCGGTGCCGGCGGCGCGAAGCTCGACCCGCGACACGGCACCGCCGGCGCGGCCGAGCTGGTCGCGCAGCCGCTGCAGGCCCGAGCGGGGGACGGCGGCGGCGCGGAGGCGGTCGGCGCGGCCGCGGGTGGCGGCGACGGCCGACAGCACGGCCTCCACGACGTCGTCGAGGCCGTCGTCGAGCTGCACGGTGCGGGCGTAGCGCGAGCGCTCGACGGTGCGGGTCACCCGGCCGAGGGCGGCGCGGGGCTCGGCCAGCAGGGTGGTCGCACGGGCCAGCTCGGCGTCGACCTGGCGCGGCGTGCTGCCGGTGTCGAGGCGGACGCCGAGGTCGCCGAGCTGCTCCTGCAGGTCGGCCCACCGGGCTTCGACGTGCGCGCCGGGGGAGGCAGCGGCGCGACGGCGTCGACGTCGGCCGAGCGCGGCGCTCACCGGGGTCACGAGCAGCGCGCCGGCCAGCAGCAGCGCCACGCCCACCAGCCGCCACGGCACGTCGACGCCCGACCCGGCGCCCTCGGCG
>NZ_BAAHBM010000153.1:0-3662 GCF_054776675.1 Angustibacter aerolatus | reverse complement strand
GCAGCCCCATCGTGCCGGCGCCGACGACCAGCACCCGGCGTCCGGCGGGCGGGCCGAGCACGCGGTCGGCGCGGGTCAGCGCGGCCCCGACCAGCGAGGCGCCGGCGCGGTCGATGCCGGTCTCGGCGTGCGCCCGCTTGCCGACGCGCAGCGCCTGCTGCACGAGGTGCACCATCACCCGGCCGGCGTCGCCGCTGGACTGCGCGGAGCGCAGCGCCTGGCGCAGCTGGCCGAGCACCTGGCCCTCGCCGACGGCCATCGAGTCGAGCCCGCACGCGACGGTGAACAGGTGCGCGACGGCGCGGTCGGCGTAGTGCACGTAGAGGTGGTCCTTGAGCACCTGCAGGTCGACGCCGGTGACCTCGGCGAGCGCCGCGCCCAGGTCGGCCAGGCCGCCGTGGAACGTCGCGACGTCGGCGTACACCTCGACCCGGTTGCAGGTGGCCAGCACGACGGCCTCGCTGACGTGCTGCCCGGCGCGGGCGGTGGCGGCGAGGCGCGCGGCGCCGTCGCCGGCGAGCGCGACCCGCTCGAGCACGTCGAGGGGGGCGCTGCGGTGCGAGACGCCGATGGCGAGCAGGCTCACGAGGTCACCGCCGAGATCGCCTGGGCGGCCGCCGCGGCGGCGCCGCCGTCGTCGTCCGCGTCGTCGAGGCCCATCGCCTCGGCGACGGCCTTGCGCTGCTCGTGGAAGGCGAGGATCTGCAGCTCGGTCGACAGGTCGACCTTGCGGACGTCGACGCCCGGCGGCACCTGCAGCACGACCGGCGCGAAGTTCAGCACGCTGCGGACGCCGACCTCGACCAGCCGGTCGCAGACGGCCTGCGCGGGCCCGGCCGGGGTGGCGACGACGCCGATCGCCACCGGCTGCTCGGCGGTGAACGCCTCGAGCGCGTCGAGCGGCAGCACGGTGAGCGGGCCGATCTGCTGCCCCACCACGGCGGGGTCGCTGTCGAAGAGCGCGACGACCTCGAAGCCCCTGGTCGCGAACCCGGCGTACCCGGCGAGCGCGTGCCCCAGGTTGCCGATGCCGACGATGACGACGGGCCAGTCCTGGGTCAGGCCGAGCTCGCGGGAGATCTGGTAGACGAGGTACTCGACGTCGTAGCCGACGCCGCGGGTGCCGTAGGAGCCCAGGTGCGAGAGGTCCTTGCGCAGCTTGGCGGAGTTGACGCCGGCCGCCGAGGCGAGCTCCTCCGACGAGACCGTGGCGGTGCCCCGCTCGGCCAGCGCACCGAGGGCGCGCAGGTACACGGGCAAGCGGGCGACCGTCGCGTCGGGGATGCCCCGGCGTGCGCTCGGCTCGTCGCTCACGACTGGTTCGGGCTCCTCGGTCGACGCTGGTCCCCACCAGGAGGACGTCCCCGCGGGCGGGGTGATACGTGCGGCTGCTCCACACGTGCAACGCGCCCTAGCAGACCGGTCATCCCGACCGGGGGCCGGGGTGCCCGGCGCGGCGGGCGGGTCTCACGATAGGCGTTTGTGAACGTACGCACAAAGTGGCTCCGCCGCCCGGCCCGCTGCGAGGCCCGGCCACGTGACCGGGGTCACCCGCAGTAGCGTCCCCACGACCGGCGAGAGGTGTCGGCGAGGGCCGTGCGCACCCGCTCGGGGTCGATGCGGTAGTACCCCACCTGCTGGCCGTCGACCAGCACCACCGGCACCAGGTCGCCGTACTTCGCCTGCAGGCCGGGGACGCTGTCGACGTCGAGCTCGTGCCACGCGGCACCCGTCTCGGCGGTGACCCGGACGACGACGTCGCGCGCCTCGTCGCACAGGTGGCAGCCGGCGCGCCCGAAGAGGACCACGCGGGGCTGTTCGGCGGCGTCGCTCGCGGTGTCGGCCACGGCCCGAGGGTATCGCCCGACGACCCTTGCGCGCGCACGCGACGGCCTCGACCCCGGCTCGTCGGCCGCCTACAGTGGCCCGGTCCGTGGCACCCGTCGTCCGGAGGCATGCTGAGCACGCTCGCGCTGCCGCACCGCCCCGACGCCGGCGTCGGTGCGACGGGTCTGCGCGCCCTGCGGCAGCTGCTCTCCGTCGTGGACGCGGGCGGTCCCCCGACGATCGACCCGGCCGGGCACCGCGGTGGCGCCGGCGACCCCGACCCGGCCGAGCTCGAGCGGGTGCGGGCCCTGGTGGCGCTCGCGCAGGCCGGCGACGGCGAGGCGTTCGCCCGGCTCTACGAGCGCTCGGTCGGGCCGGTCTACCGCTACCTGCTGCACCGGGTGGGCTCGCCGCAGGTGGCCGAGGACCTCACGTCCGAGACGTTCCTGCGGGCGCTGCGCCGCATCGACACCTTCACCTGGACCGGCCGCGACGTCGCCGCCTGGTTCGTCACCATCGCCCGCAACCTCGTGATGGACCACGTGAAGTCGTCGCGGTACCGCCTCGAGGTGACCACGGGCGAGCTGCTCGACGGCGACGAGCGCTCACCCGCGCCGGACGACGAGGTGCTCGCCCGGCTGCGCGACGAGCGGCTGCTCGACGCCGTGCGAAGGCTGCGCCCCGAGCAGCAGGAGTGCCTGTCGCTGCGGTTCCTGCAGGGGCTGTCGCTCGCCGAGACCGCCGAGGTGCTGGGGCGCTCGACCGGCGCCGTGAAGCAGCTGCAGCTGCGCGCCGTCCGCGCCCTGCACCGCGAGCTCGGCGGCGAGGCCCCGTGACCAGCGGGGGGCTGGCTCGTTGGGCAGGGCGACCGGCCGCAGGGGTGCTGTGCGCGGACGGCGAGGACGAAGGGCCGCGGGCGTGGTGAGGGTGCACTCGGCGAGGTCGCGGCGCGAGGCGGAGGCCTTCGAGCGCGCGCTGACCGGTGACGCGCCGCCCGGTGACCTCGAGCCGCTGGTGCGCCTGGCCGGCCGCCTGCCCGCGCCGTCCGCCGTGCCGCGCGAGGCGTTCGTCGACGACCTGCGCGAACGCCTGCTCGCCGAGGCCGGGCGGCTCGAGCGGCGGCCGGTGCCGCACCGCGCCGAGACGCCGCACGCGGGCCACGACCCCGTCACCGTCGTGCTGCTCCGGCCGCGGCGGTTGCTCGGCGCGCTGGTGGCCGCCGCCGTGCTCGCGATCGCCGTGGTCGGGGGCCTGTCGACCCGCGCCCTGCCCGGCGACCGGCTGTGCCCCGTGCGGCTCGGCGTCGGCGAGGCGCTGGTGCGGCTGACCGACGACGACACCGCGCGCGGCCGGGCGCTGCTGGCCCAGGTCGACCAGCGCCTCGGCGACGTCGACCGGCTGGTCGCGGACGGCGACCCGACGTCCGCGCAGGTCGACGTCGCGCTGACCGCCGCCACCGACGACCTGGTGGGCGCGCAGCGCCTGCTGCTGCGCGCCGACGGTCGGCTGCCCGACCCCGACGGGCTGCAGGCTCTCGCCGACACCACCCGGCAGGCGGCCGGCCGGCTCGACGCGCTCGGCCCGCTCCCCCAGGGCTCGCAACCGGCGCTCGACCGGCTGCGGCAGGCCCTCGTCGACGGGCAGACCGCCCTGGTGCGGGTGGTGGCCGGCTGCGGCGACGCGTGCGCCGCGGTCACCGAGACGCTGCGCCGCGCGGCGCAGACCGTGGGCGGCGGCTCGCCCCTCGTGCTCGCCCTCGCCCGCGCCGCCACCGGGCAGCAGGTGCAGCTGGTGCAGGCGGCCGGGGTGGCCGCCGGCGCCGTCGACCTCGCGAC
>NZ_BAAHBM010000152.1:0-3799 GCF_054776675.1 Angustibacter aerolatus | reverse complement strand
GGCTGGCGACCGGCGCGCCCGCGGTCTTCGACGGCCCGGCGCTGCAGGCGTTCGCCGCCCGGCCGGCCGAGGCCCTGCAGGCGCGGGCGGCGACCGTCGCGGCGGCCGGGCTGACGGCCCTGGTCGAGGCCGTCGAGTCGGTGCTCGGCGGCGCGCCGACCCGGTCGGTGACCAGTGCCGCCGGGCGGGTGCAGGTCGTGCTCGGCCCGCCGACGCAGCAGGTGGTGCTGGGCTGGACCCCCGGCACCGGCACGCTCGACGCGGCCGTGGCGGTGGCCGGCGTCCCCGGGGTCGGCGCGGTGACGGCCGGGCTGCGGGTCGGTGGCGACGGCGTCGCGCTGCTCGACGAGCTGCTCGGGCCGGCCCCGCTCGAGCTGGCCGACCTCGGCGTGCTGGTGCTCTCGCCGTCGGCCCGGGTGCAGGCCGGCACCAGCCTGCCCGCGCCGCTCGTCGACCTCGGGCTGGGCGCCGGCGCGCACCGGCTGCTCGCCCGGGTGCACGTGGGCGGCGCGCCCGGGCTCGAGCTGCTCTCCGGCGGGGGACCCCGCACCGCCGCGCCGTCGAGCGCACCGGACGACGTCGTCCTCGCCGTCGTCGGGGCGGTGCTCGACCTGGCCGGCGGTGTCGTGCTGTCGGTCGACGCCGTCCACGACGCGCTCACGCACCCGGTGCTCGGCACGGCCTCGCTCGCGACGCTGCTCGACGGCGTGCTGCTGCGCACCGCCCCCGCCCTCGGCGTCGACCCCGCGCTCACCGACGCGGTCGCCGACCCCGAGCTGCTGCTCGGCCGGCTGGTGCGGCTCGTCGCGAACGCCGCGGACGCCATGACCACCCCGCTGGTGATCGACGGCACCCTCGCGGTCCGCGTCACCCGGAGCGCCGACGCCGAGCCCGTGCTCGGGCTCACGATCGCGGTGCAGGGCGCGCGCTGGGTGCTGAACCCGGGCGGCGACGTGCAGGTGTCGCTGGTCACCGACGCGTCGTGGATCGCGCCGAGCGTGCCGGCGGGGATCACCCTGGAGGCGGTGCGGCTGACCTCGGACGGCGGCATCGCGTTCGCGCCCGGCCTCGTCGTCGGCGGCGTCGGGGTGCAGCTGTCGCGGGCGTCCGGTCCGCTCGTCGACTCGTTCCTCGCGATCGACGCGGTGTCGCTGCTGGGCTTCGGCGTCGTGCGGGACGACGGCGGGCTGCAGCTCGGCGGCGGCGCGCGGGTCGAGCTCGCCGGCATCGCCGTCCCGCTGGCCGGTGCCAGCGGCGGCGACAACGGCGTCGCGCGCGGGGTGATGCCGTCCGGCGGCTCGGGTGGGGCGCAGGGCGGGCCTGCGCCGCGCTTCAGCCCGTCGCTCGCCGTGCAGCGACCGCCGGGCGGCGACGTGCGGGTGAGCTTCTCCGCCGGCTCGGGTGGCGGCCCGTGGTGGCTGGCCGTGCAGCGCGAGTTCGGCCCGATCTACCTGGAGCAGGTGGGGCTCGGCGTCGGGCAGGACGGCAGCACGGTCACCAGCATCTCGGTGCTGGTCGACGGCCGGGTCTCGCTGTTCGGCCTGTCGGCCTCGGTCGACGACCTGTCGCTGACGTACCAGGTGGCGGGCACCGGCTCGCCGTTCGACCCGACCCGCTGGGTGGTCGACGTCGCAGGGTTCGCGGTGACGGCGGACGTCGCGGGGCTGACGCTCGCCGGCGGGCTGCGCCGGTTCACGCCGAGCGAGGGCGGTGTCGAGTACCTCGGGATGCTGCTGGCCCGGCTCGGCGTCTACGGCCTCACCGTGTACGGCGGATTCGGCGAGGTCGGCCCGGTCGGCGACCGCTACTCGGCGCTGTTCCTGTTCGGCGCGGTGAACGGGCCGATCGGCGGCCCGCCGGCCTTCTTCGTCACCGGCATCGGCGGCGGGTTCGGCGTCAACCGCGGGCTCGTCGTCCCGGCCGACCTGTCGCACTTCGCGGACTTCCCGCTCATCAAGGCGCTCGACCCGGCGGCTCGGTCGGGCGACCCGTTCGCCGAGCTCGAGCAGGCCCGGCAGTTCTTCCCGGCCTCCCGCGGGCGGTTCTGGTTCGCGGCCGGCATCTCGTTCACGTCGTTCGCGCTGGTGGACGGCGTCGTCGTGGTGGCGGTCTCGTTCGGCGACGGCTTCGAGCTCGACGTCCTCGGCCTGGCCCGGATGGCCCTGCCGCGCCCCGAGCTGCCGCTCGTCAGCATCGAGCTGGCCCTGGTGGCCAGGGTCTCGACCCGCGAGGGCGTCGTGCTGGTGCAGGCCCAGCTGACCGACAACTCGTGGATCATCGCGCCCGCCGTCCGGCTCACCGGCGGCTTCGCCTTCGCGGCGTGGTTCGGCGGCCCGAACCGCGGCCAGTTCGTCCTGACGCTCGGCGGGTACCACCCCGACTTCCACCACGACGGGTACCCGGTGGTGCCGCGGCTGGGGCTGACGTGGGGGATCGGCGACGTCGTCCGGGTGACGGGGGAGTCGTACTTCGCGCTGACGTCCGAGGCCCTGATGGCGGGCATGAAGACGGAGGTGCACGCCCAGCTCGGGCCGGCGTGGGCGCACCTGGTGTTCGGCGCCGACGGCATCGTCTCCTTCGACCCGTTCCACCTGGACGTGACGGTGTACGCGTCGATCGACGCCGGCGTCACGATCGACCTCTGGTTCGCCGAGATCACGATCAGCGTGCACCTGTCGGCGCGGTTGCGGGTGACCGGTCCGGACTTCCACGTGGTCGCGCGCTTCGAGGTCGGTCCGGTGGGCCTGACCTTCGAGATCGGGCCGAGCGACGACCTGCCGGACCCGCTGTCGTGGGCGGCGTTCGTGGCCAAGTACCTCGAGGAGGCCGCCACCGGCACGGCGCGCGCGCTGACCGCCGTCACGCTCGCCGGCTCGGTGCCGCCCGCGGGCGGGGCGGCCGCCGGCGGCGACACCTCGCCGGACGGGCAGCCGGACCGTCCGTTCGTGGTCGTCGCCGAGTTCACCGCGACCCTGACCTCGACGATCCCGTTGCGGCAGCTGGCTTCCGGGGACGCGACGCCCACGGACCTCGCCGTCAGCCACACGCTGTCGGTCGCGCCGATGGGCGCCGACGGCCGGGCCACCCCGCTGCTGCTGCTGCGGGTGCGGCCGCGCCTCACGAGCGGTGCCGGCGCGGGCGGCCCGGACACCTCGGCCGCCGACCGGGTGGGCGAGCTCGGCGTGCAGCCGCTGCTGGACGGCGCGTTCCCGATCGGCGCCTGGGGTGCGGCGCAGGACCTGACGAACCCGACGGTGCCGGCCGGCGACGTGCTCTCGGCCGCCGACCGCGTGCAGCTCACCGCGTCCGCCCGCGTGCCCGGCACCGGGCCCGGCGAGACGCCGCCGCCCGACATCCCGTACCGGCAGGTCGAGACCGGGCCGCGTCGCGTGCTGCCGCTGCTGCCGGGCGGCCGGGCCACGACCGTGTCGAGCGTGCTCGCCGGGTCGGCGCTGCTCGCCGCGACGATCGACAGCGCCCGCGCCGCAACGGGTCTGGACGGCGACCCGCTGGCCTGGCGGCTGCTGGTGGCCGGCGGCCGCACCCGGCTCGCGTTCGCCACCGGGTCGGCCGCGCTGGGCGCGCCGGTGCTGCTCGGCTCGCTCGGGGAGGGGCTCGGTGGCCCGGCCCCGGCCGTGGCGGCGACGGTCGTGACGCCACCGACGACCGCGTCGTCGGCGGTGCGGCCCCCTCGGCTGCTCGGGCTGCTCACGGCCACCGCGCCGCGCGCCGTCCGCGACCTGCCGTCGGGCGCGGCGCCCGCGGTCCGGGGCACCAGCGTCTCCGCGGAGCTGCTGCG
>NZ_BAAHBM010000151.1:0-3809 GCF_054776675.1 Angustibacter aerolatus | reverse complement strand
CAGGCGACGAGCACGACCTCGTCGTCGGTGCGCCGGCCGCGGCTGCGCGGGGCCCGGGTGCCGGCGGCCGGCGCGTCCTCCAGCAGCAGGTGCGCGTTCGTGCCGCCGAAGCCGAACGAGCTCACCGCGGCGCGGCGCGGACCGCTCCACGGCTCGGCCTGCTGCAGCACCCGCAGCGGCGTGCCGGCCAGCGCGGGCAGCGGGTCGTCGGCGTGCAGCGACGGTGGCCGCACCCCGGCCCGCAGCGCGCCCACCACCTTGAGCAGTCCCGCGGCCCCGGCCGGCGCCAGCAGGTGGCCGAGGTTCGACTTCACCGAGCCGATCGGCACGTCGTCGGCCTCGGCGAGCACGGCGGCGGTGCTGCGCACCTCGGCCGCGTCGCCCACCGGGGTGCCGGTCGCGTGGCACTCGACGAGCGACACCGTCGCCGGGTCGACGCCGGCCAGCTCGTACGCCAGCCGCATCGCCCGCTGCTGCCCCTCCTCGGTGGGGCTGAGCAGCCCCTGCCCGCGGCCGTCGTTCGACAACCCGATGCCGCGCACCACCGCCAGCACCTCGGTGCCGGTGGCCAGCGCGTCCGACAACCGCATCAGGGCGACGAACGCGGCGCCCTCGCCGTGCAGCAGGCCGTCGGCCTCGCGGTGCAGCGGGCGGCTGCGGCCGCTGCGGCTCACCGCGTTCAGGCCGCAGAACCCCACGTGCTGGAACAGGTTGTCGATGCGGTTCACGCCACCGGCCACCACGACGTCGGCCGACCCCTCGTGCAGCCGCTCGCAGGCCAGCTGCACGGCGTACAGCGACGACGCGCAGGCGGCCTCGACCGAGAACCCGCCGGCACCGAGCCCGAGGGCCTGCGCGGCCAGCTGGGCGGGCAGACCGGCCGAGAACCGGTTGCGCGGGTCGGGCGCCGGCCCCGCCTGCACCGGCAGCCCGGCCAGCACGGACGCCGGGTCGAGCCCGCGCAGCACGTGCTCGGCGTAGCGGGCGCCGAGGTCGGTGGGGCACAGCAGGTTGCCGAGCACCAGGCCCGTGCGGTCGGACGGGCGGTCGAGCCCCGCCTCGCGCAGCGCCTGCCGCACCCCCTGCACCACCCAGGCGAACAGCGGGTCGAGGCCGTCGAAGGTGCCGGCCGGCACGAGCAGGCCGCTCGGGTCGAACACCTCGTCGAAGCCGCGCACGTACCCGCCGACGTCCGTCCAGGTGCGGTCGAGGTGGTCGTCGACGGTGCCGGTCGCGCGCTCGCGGTCGAGCCGCCAGCGGCCCTCGGGCACCGGCCCGAGGCTGCTGCGGCCGTCGCGCACGTTGTGCCAGAACGTCTCCGGGTCGAGGGCGTCGGGCAGCACGCAGCCGCGACCCACGATCGCGACCGGCTCGAACGCCGCAGACTCGTTGCGGCGCAATGGTTCCGTGATGCTCACGCCGGACGCCGGATCAGCTCGACGCCCACCAGCTGCACCCGCGGTGCGCCGTCCGGGTCGACCAGCACGACGTCGCAGCGAGCGCCCGCCGCGTGCACCTCGCGAGCATGGACGACGACCCGCAGCTCGCCCTCGGCTCGCCCGAACCGGTGCACCACGCAGCGCTCGACCGCCATCGGCAGGCTGGCCGCACCGAGCACGCCCTCGGCCCACAGCACCGCCAGCTGCAGGGCGCCGTCGAGCGCGGCCGGGTCGAGCGCACCCGTCGCGCCGGCAACCGGCTCGATGCGGCCACTCGCCCCGTGCGCCGACCGCGCGACGTCGGGCTGCAGCACCTGCCACGCCGGGCCGTGGAACAGCACGTGCCCGTCGTACAGCGGCGCGCGGTCGAGCGGTCGCAGGCCCGCGGGCTCGTCGGTCGGCACCGGGTCGACGTCGAGCGGCTCCGAGGCGGGCGCGAGGACGGCGCGCACCCTCGGGCGGCCGTCGGCGGCGTGCAGCGTCAGCTCGGTGCCGTGCGGGTCGCCGGTGATGGGCGCCGACGCGACGAGCCGCAGCAGGTGGGTGCCGCCGGCGGCGAGGCCAGGCAGCGCGGTCGTGGCGTAGACCCGCACGTCGTCGACGACCAGCGGCGCGGCGCCGTCACCCGCGTGCGCCAGCAGCCACCCGAGCGACCGGGCCAGCGGCAGCACCGGCAGGCCGCCGACCGCGTGGTCGAGCAGCTCGGGGTGGGTCGCGGCCGACACCAGCACCTCGGCTGCACCCGGGCGAGCGACCCGCGCGACGTCCAGGGGCGACGTGCTCGAGGCGTCGGTGGGCGGGTCGGCGGTGAGCGCCACGACCACGTCGTCGTCCGCCCTCTCGGCGGCGAGCTCGGCGTGCAGCGAGTCGACCGCGGCGTCCGGGTCGAGCAGCGGCACGCCCGCGCCGTCGAGCCGCTCGACGACGTCGCCGTGCACCATGCCGCCGCGCCACGGACCCCACGCCACCGCGCGCACCAGGCAGCCCGGGCGCGCGGTCTGCTCGGCGCACAGCACCTGCTGCACCGCGCCGTTCGCGGCGGCGTAGGCGCTCTGCCCCGGGTTGCCCACCAGCGCGGCCACCGACGAGAACGCGACCACCGTCCGCAGCGGGTCGTCGCGGGTGGCGGCCAGCAGCGCGTCGAGACCGAGCAGCTTGGTGTCGAGCACCGCGTCGAGCTCGGCGTCGGACGCAGCTGCCAGCGGGCCGTCGGCCAGCACCCCGGCGCCGTGCAGCACCGCGGTCACCGGCCCCCACGTCTCGCGGGCCGCGTCGACCGCGGCGGCCACGGCCTCCGGGTCGCGGACGTCGACGTCGGCGTAGCGCACCGGCGATCCGGCCTCCGTCACGGCGTCGAGCGTGGTGCGCACCTCGCGGACGGCGAGCACCCGGGAGCCGGTGGCGGCGAGCTCGCGCAGCCCGCCGGCACCGGGGCGGGTCGCCAGCCGGCGCACCAGCTCGCGCTCGTCGTCGGCGCCGACCAGCCCGGCCGGTTCGTCGACGAGCTCGGTGCGGCCGAGCAGCAGCAACCGGGGGCGGTGCCGCCGGGCCAGGTCGCGCACCACCGCGGCGGTGACCCCGCGGGCGCCGCCGCTGACCACGACCACCGGCTGCGGTCCGAGCGGTCCGAGCGGTCCGAGCGGGCCGGGGTGCCCGACGTCGCCGAGGGGCGCGTCGAGCAGCACCGGCACCAGTCGGCGTCCGTCGGCGGGCAGCCCGCAGACGGGCGTGCCGCCCCCACCGACCAGCTCGGCGAGCAGCGCGTCGGCCACCTGCTGCCGGGTGCGACCTGCCAGCGTGCAGTCGATCGACCGCACGGTCGCCTGCGGCCACTCCAGCGCCAGCGTGCGGGTGGCGTCGGCGACCCCACCCAGCCAGGCCCGGTCGCCGGCGCCGCGCAGTCCGAGGTCGCCGCCGGTGTCGTGCACGACGACGAACAGCCCGCCCGGCCGCACCAGCGCGGCGTCGCGCGCGCGGCGCAACAGGTCGCGCTGCACCGTGCGTGCGTCGGCGGGCGAGTCGACGGGTGCCAGCGCGCCGAGGTCGACCACGCCGTGCGCGCCGGGCGGCGGCTCGGCCACCACGGTGGCCCGCACGCCCGCCGACGTCAGGCCGGCGACCAGCAGCTGCGCCACGCCCGCGCCGTCGTCGACCACCACCACCGGCCCGGCCCACAGCCCGCCGGCAGCCAGCCCCGGACGCTCGGCCTCGATCAGGCGCAGCACGCGGCGGCGCACCGGCTGCGTGCTCCTCCTCGGCGGCGCGACGGCGGACGACGCCGGCTGCAGCGGGGGTCCGGCCCCGGACGAACCCGGCCCCTCGGCGTCGGCGCCCGAGCCGCCACCCGCACCGCCGTCGTCGGCCGCCCCG
>NZ_BAAHBM010000150.1:0-3852 GCF_054776675.1 Angustibacter aerolatus | reverse complement strand
GTGCACCGCGAGCACCCGCGCGCGCAGCGCGGTCGGCGGCTCGGCCGGCACCTGCTGCAGCGCCTCGGTGGTCAGCGCCAGCCGGTCGACGGGCTCGTCGCTCAGCAACGACGCCACCGCGGCACCGTGCAGCAGCCGCGCCCGGCGCAGCGGCTCGGCGTCGGCCGGCAGCGCGGTCAGGTGGTCGAGCACCAGCGACAGCGCGCGCACCGAGCGGCCCGCGGCCACCGCGGCGTCCATCGCGTGCAGCACGACGTCGGTCGGGTCGAGGCCGTCGACCACGACGTCGGCGCGCAGCTCCTCCAGCGCCACCTCGTACTGCTGCAGCGCCTCGTCGTAGCCCGCCACCCGCAGCGCCTCGTCGCCCGCCTGCACGCTGGCTCGCAGAGCGGTCACGTGGTCGTGGGCGGCGCGCGCGTGCCGGGCCAGCTCGGCCGCGACCCCCTCGAAGCGGCCGCTCGCCAGCGCCGACGCGTACGCCGCGTGCAGCCGCACCCGCTCGCCGGGCAGCAGGTCGTCGTACACGGCCTCGGCCAGCAGCGCGTGCCGGAACGCGTACCCGTCAGCCCCGTGCGGCACCAGCACGTTCGCGTCGACGGCGGCGGCGCACGCGGCGCCGAGCGGCACGTCGTCGAGCTCGGCCGTCGCCGCGAGCAGCCGGTGCGACACCCGGCGCCCGGCCACCGCGGCGGCCCGCACGACCTGGCGGGCGTCGTCCGGGAGGTGCTCGAACCGCGCGAGCAGCACGTCGGCGAGGTCGGCCGACACCAGGCGACCCCCTGCGTCGCCCGCGGCCACCAGCTCCTCGGCGAAGAACGCGTTGCCCTCGGCGCGGCTGACGATGCCCCGGACGGCCGGCTCGTCGAGCGGCGCGAGGGCGCCGACCAGGGTGCGCACCGCGTCGTCGTCGAGCGGGCGCAGCGGCAGCCGCACCACGCCGGGCAGCCGGGCCCACTGGGCGACGAGCGGCCGCAGCGGGTGCCGGCGGTGCAGGTCGTCGGTGCGGTACGACAGCACGAGCGTGGCCGCCGTGCCGCGGGTGAGCAGGAAGGTCACCAGCTCGCGGGTCGAGGGGTCGGCCCAGTGCGCGTCCTCGACGACGAGCAGCACCGGCCCGTCGTCCGCGAGCAGGGCCAGGCCGGCGTGCACCGCGGCGAACAGGTCGGCGCGGTCGACCGCGCCGTCGTCACCGGTCGCCCGGCGTCCGCGCACGAGCAGCGCGAGGGCCGGGTGCGCCTCGAGCAGCCGGTCGGCCGCAGCCGGCTCCTCGTGGGCGAGGCGGGTGAGCACCTCCGTGAGGGGCAGGTAGGGCAGCGCCTGCTCGGCGAGGTCGAGGCAGTGCCCGACGAGCACGCGCTGCCCGGCCTGCGCGGCGAGCGCCTGCAGCTCGCCGAGCAGCCGCGTCTTGCCCACCCCGGCGTCGCCGCCGAGCAGCACCGCGGACGCCGCGCCGTCGTCGCCGCGCACCCCGGTCAGCGCGGCGAGCTGGGCGAGGTCGTCGGAGCGCCCGACGAAGGGGGTGGACGGCGGCACCGGCCCATCATCGGGCAGGGCACCGACAGCCGTCAGCACGCTCACGCGGAGCGCGGCCGCGGGCGGGGCACGACGGTGCGCGACGGCGTGGGCGCGACGTCGTCGGCGTGCCGCAGCCGGCGGGTCAGGCCGGCGAGGCCGTGCAGGAGGGGGCGGCGGCGGGCGGCGCGGATGTCGTCGCGCACCCGGTCGGCGCGGAAGGCGGGGTCGTAGAGGACGATGCCGGTCTGCTGAGGAAGCACGGGGGCTCTCCTTCGGTGGTGGATCCGTCCGATCTGGACGTCGTCCACGCTCGTCGGCTGAGGTAGGGCGCCGCATCGGGCGGACGCCGTATCCCGCGCGGCGCGCTCGGGTGCCGGTGGCGCTGAGGTACCTGAGGCGGCCGCGTCGTCGTACACTTGGCACTCGAAGCCGTCGAGTGCCAGCGGGGCGCCCGGGCGGCCGTCGCACGGAGGTCCAGACCGGATGCCCACGTACCCCTACGCGTGCACGCAGTGCGGCCACCAGTTCGAGGTGGTCCAGGCGTTCACCGACGACGCGCTCACGACGTGCCCCGAGTGCTCGGGCCGGCTGCGCAAGGTCTTCGGCTCCGTCGGCGTGGTCTTCAAGGGCTCGGGGTTCTACCGCACCGACTCGCGCGGCTCCTCGAGCGCGGCCACCCCGGCGGGTGACGGCTCGTCGTCCTCGTCGTCCTCGTCGTCCTCGTCGGAGGGCGGCTCGTCCGACGGCGGGTCGAAGCCGGCCAAGGAGTCGTCGTCCACACCCCCCGCCGCGTCGTCCACCGGCAAGGGCTCCACGGGCGGTTCCACCTCCGCCGCCTGACGCGGCCTGTGGACGACGGGCCGTCCCGTCTGCGCGCCTGCCTAGGCTCGCCGCATGACCGACTCCCCCGCCCCCGTCGGCGTCATCGGCGGCTCCGGCTTCTACGCCTTCCTCGACGACGCCCGCGAGGTGCGCCCCACCACGCCGTTCGGTGACCCGAGCGACGCCGTGACCCTCGGCGAGGTCGGTGGCCGGCCGGTCGCCTTCCTGCCGCGGCACGGGCGCGACCACCGCTTCGCGCCGCACCAGGTGCCCTACCGGGCGAACCTGTGGGCGCTGCGCTCGCTCGGCGTCCGGCAGGTCGTCGCGCCGTGCGCCGTGGGATCGCTGCGCCCCGAGCTCGGGCCGGGCACCCTCGTCGTGCCCGACCAGGTCGTCGACCGCACCTGGGGCCGGCCGCACACCGTCTACGAGCGGCCGCCCGTCGTGCACGTGTCGTTCGCCGACCCCTACTGCCCGCGCGGCCGCGCCACGGTCGGCCGCGCGGCGGGCGACCTCGGCACGACGGTGGTGGACGGCGGCACCCTGGTGGTCGTCAACGGCCCGCGGTTCTCCACCCGCGCCGAGTCGCAGTGGCACGCCGCCCAGGGCTGGTCGGTCGTCGGCATGACCGGCGTGCCCGAGGCCTCGATCGCCCGCGAGCTCGCCATGTGCTGCACCAGCATCGCGCTGGTCACCGACCACGACGCCGGCGTCGAGGGCGGCGAGGCCGTCACCCACGACGAGGTGCTGCGCGTGTTCGGCGACAACATCGAGCGGCTGAAGACGCTGCTGCACAGCGTGATCCCTGCCCTGCCGACCGACGACGACTGCCCGTGCCAGCACGCCCTCGACGGCCTGCCGCTGCCCTTCGAGCTGCCGTGACCGGGTCGGTCACCAGGTCGATCGCCGGTCCGGTCGCCGAGCCGGTCGCCGGACCGGTCTCCGGCGCAGGGCTCGGCGACGTCGTCCAGGTCGCGGGCCGTCGTCCATCGCGGCGGGAGCGGCAGCCGTGACGGCCGCCGAGCGTGCGGGAGGCGTCGCCGGGTGGACGGCGCGGGCGCGGCCGGCGCGCGGCCCCGGGTGGGCGCCGCTGCGTCGCCGTCGCCCCGGCCGGCGCAGGCTGCTGGCCGCCGCGCTGCTCGCCGTGACCGCGGCCGCTGTGGTGCGGGCCGCCGCGCCCGTGCAGGACCCCGGTGTGCCGGTGCTCGTCGCTGCACACGACCTGCCGGCCGGCGCAGCGCTCGCCGAGGGCGACGTGCAGACCGTGCACCGCCCCGCCGACGGACTCCCCTCGGGTGCGCTGCGCAGGGCGGCCGAGGCGGTGGGTCGTCCGGTGACCGGGCCGGTGCGGGCGGGCGAGGTGCTGACCGACGTCCGGCTGCTCGGGCCGGGCCTGGTGCAACCGGCGCTGCTGAGCGCCGACGGCGGCGCGCAGGTCGCGGCGTCCGTGCGGGTGGCCGACGCCCAGGCCGCCGGGCTGGTGCGCGCCGGCGACCGGGTCGACCTGCTGGCCGT
>NZ_BAAHBM010000149.1:0-4095 GCF_054776675.1 Angustibacter aerolatus | reverse complement strand
GGGGCCCCGCGCCCCACGGCCACCCGGCGCAGCGCCGCCAGGTCGCGGGTGCCGTCCATCGCCGCCAGCAGCGCCTCGTCGGCGGCGCCCTGCCCGGTGAGCAGCGCGGCGGCAGGGCCGAGACCCACCTGCAGCGTGTGGTGGTCGCGCCAGGCGCGGCGCAGGGCCGGGTGCAGGACGGGCCGGTGCACGGTGCCTCCGGTGCGGTGGGTGCGGGTCGTGCCGAGCGGCACCCGACGACCCTGGCACGACGGCCCCGGCCGCCGGGCGCGTCGTCCACAGGGCGCCTCGCCCGCACCCGTCCTCGACGTCCGAGGTGGACCCGGGAACGCACGAAGGGCGGCCCGCCGCAGCGGACCGCCCTCCGGCGCGAGGTCCCGTGGACCTCTCGGTGGCTCAGGCCTTGCCGAGGATCCGGTTCAGGTTGGTGCCGCACACGGGGCACTTGCCCTTGGCCATGCGGCGGCCGTTGGTCTCCACCACGTTGCCGGTCGCCTCGCGCTTCTCCTTGCACTTCACGCAGTAGAACTCACCGGTGTAGGTCTCGTCAGCCATTGCTGTCCTCTCGTCGGAGCCCGGCGGGTGGTGCCGGTGGCTCGTCGTCCGCGCCCGGCGGCAACCAGCGCCGCGGCGTCGCAGGCTCGGTCTGCCTGCCTTCGCGCGCCGAGCCAGGGACGGGTGCCCCTCGTGCTCGCCGAGCGCGGCAACCATAGACCACGTGAGCACGAGGGGTGGGGACGCGGTGCGTGGCGCGGGGCCCCGCCCCGGACGCAGCGAGACCCCCGGGGCGCTCGCGACCCGGTGCCCGAGGGCGGCCGAGCCGGGTTATCCCGGGGGTCTCGTCGGTGCCCGACGGTAGGCGTCGGACACGGCCGCGGTCAACGCGTCGCGCGCCCAGCCGCCCACAGCCTGTGGACGACGCTGTGGACGGCGTGTGGGGCCACGCACGAGCTCGTCCACAGGCAGGTCGCCCGCCTGTGGACCAGGCCGACGTATACGACACGAGACGCCCGCTGACCTGCACGGACGCGCCGCGGCGCTGTGGAGGACGGCGGATCCACCAGCCGGGCACGGCGCGTCCACCCCCTGGGACGCTGCGCCGCCGGTACGGTGCGCCCGTGTCCGTGCACACCTCGTCCGACGGCGACCTCGGCGACGACGTCGACGGCCCCCGCGGTGCCGCCACCGCCGACGGCACCGACGGTGCCCCGCTCGGCCCCGGCGGCATCGAGGTGCGCCGCAGCCGGCGGCGTCGCCGCACCGTGAGCGCCTACCGCGAGGGCGACCGCACCATCGTGCTCATGCCGGCCCGCTTCACCCGGGCCGAGGAGGAGGCGTGGGTGCAGACCATGGTCGACCGCCTCGCCGCCCAGGACCGGCGCCGGCGCCCGAGCGACGCGGTGCTGGCCCGCCGGGCCAAGGAGC
Source organism: Angustibacter aerolatus (assembly GCF_054776675.1). Lineage (NCBI taxonomy): Bacteria > Bacillati > Actinomycetota > Actinomycetes > Kineosporiales > Kineosporiaceae > Angustibacter > Angustibacter aerolatus. Next base: position 2,670 of record NZ_BAAHBM010000149.1, on the reverse strand, counting down.
TGTCGGTGCGGTACCTCGCCGGCCGCGCGGTGCCGACGTCGGTCGCGTGGGTCACGAACCAGTCGACCCGCTGGGGGTCGTGCACCCCCTCGGACGGCACCATCCGGATCAGCTCGCGGGTGCGCGGGATGCCCGGCTGGGTGCTCGACTACGTGCTGCTCCACGAGCTCGCCCACCTGCTGCAGCCCAGCCACGGCGACCCGTTCTGGGCGCTGCTCGACGCCTACCCCCGCACCGAGCGGGCCCGCGGCTACCTCGAGGGCGTCGCCGCGACCGCCGGGCTCGAGCTGGACGACGGCTCGCCCCTCGAGGAGGACGTCGTGCCCGAGCCGCTCGAGCAGAGCGCGAAGGCCCGGCGCCGCAGCACGCAGAGCCGCACCCGGCCGCCGGCCGACGGCTAGGGCCGAGCGGCTCGGGCGCGCCCGGGCAGCAGCCGGGTGGCGGCGACCACGCGAGGCAGCCGCTCGGCGAGGTCGGGCACGACGCCCGACGGCAGCGCGTCGACCGGCCACCAGCGCACGTCGAGGCTCTCGTCGCTCACCTGCGGGCTGCCCGTCGCCGGCGCGACCGCCGCGAACGCGACGTCGAGGTGCTCGCGGCAGCGGCCGAAGGCCTCGCCCAGCCCGTGGTGGTGCAGGTCGACCGGCGCGCCGTCGAGCAGCTGCAGGCCCGGCACGCCGCACTCCTCCGTGGCCTCGCGCAGGGCGGCCGCCGCGAGGGAGGCGTCACCGCGCTCCAGGTGACCGCCGGGCTGCACCCAGAAGCGTCCCTTGCGGTGCAGCGTCAGCAGCACCCGCTCGCCGTCCGGGTCGAGTACGAAGCAGCTGGCCGTCAGGTGCGCAGGCGGGCCGGAGCGCCACAGCGCCTCGGGGTCGGCCCGCAGCGCCGCGAGGTAGGCGGTGCGCAGCGCCGCCTGCCCGGCGTCCGGCGGTCGCCAGCCCTGCAGCGCGTCGATCGCGGCGGCCAGCAGGCCGTCGCTCACGCGCGGGGAGGGGCCGGGTCGTCGCCGTCCGGCGACTCGGCCTCGCCCTGCGACAGCAGCGCCTCGAGGGCCGCGTCGACCTCGGCCGACTCGGCGTCCGCGTCGGCCGACCGCCGGGCGTACCCGGCCGGGTCGTCGAGGTCCGCGGCGGTGGGCAGCAGGTCGGGGTGCGCCCAGACGGCGTCGCGGCCGGCGACGCCTCGGGCCTCGGCGATGGCCTCCCACAGGGCGGCGGCGTCGCGCAGCCGGCGCGGCCGCAGCTCGAGGCCGACCAGCGTCGCGAACGTCTGCTCGGCCGGCCCACCCGTGGCCCGGCGACGACGCACGCTCTCGCGCAGCTGCACCGCGTGCGGCAGCTGCCCCGCGGCGGCCGTGGTGACCACCTCGACCCAGCCCTCGACCAGCGCGAGCGCCGTCTCGAGCCGGTCGAGCGCCGCCTGCTGGGCGGGCGTGGTCTCCGGCTCGAACATCCCGCCGGCGAGCGTGCGCTGGATCGACTCGGGGTCGGACAGGTCGGCGTCGCGCACCGCCTCCTCGATGCGGGAGGTGTCGATGGTGATGCCGCGCGCGTAGTCGCCGACGGCGCCCAGCAGCAGCGGGCCGATCCACGGCACGTGCGCGAACAGCCGCGAGCGGGCGGCCTCGCGCAGCGCCAGGTAGAGCCGCACCTCGTCGGCCGGGACATCGAGGCCCTCGCCGAACGCGTCGGCGTTGGCCGGCAGCAGCACGACGGCGCCCTCGACGAGCGGCAGGCCGATCTCGGTGCCGCTCACCACCTCGCCGGCCAGCGCCGCGACGGCCTGGCCGAGCTGCAGCCCGAAGACCGATCCGCCCACCTGGCGCAGCAGGGCCGCCGGGTCGCCGGCGCCCGGGATGCCCGCTGCCAGCTCGGGCGGCACCTGCTGGGCCAGCGCGCTGCTCATGGCGGTGGCCACGCTGTCGGCCACCGGCTCGACCAGCCGCTGCCACACCGGCCACGAGCCCTCGACCCACTCCGAGCGGCTCCACGCGAGGGCCCGGGCGCCGGCCGCGGGCAGGTCGGTCGCGTCGTCCAGCCAGGTGTCGGCCAGCCGGACGGCGTCCTCGACGGCCCGGCGCTGCGAGCCCCCGACGCTCGGGTCGCCGGCCTGGGCCAGCGCCTGCCTCGCCAGGTCGTGCGCCAGCCGCCAGTTCACCGGCCCGCCGTCGCCGGGCGTCGCCATCATCCGCTGCACCTGGCCGAGCACCTGCTGCAGCTGGGCCGGGTCGATCTGCCCCGCGCCCGCCGCCTCGAGCGCCTTCGCCAGCGCCGCGGGGTCGGGGGTGCCACCGGGTCCGAAGAGCTGCCCGAACGCCGCGAACGGGTCGACCGGACCGTCGTCGCCGCCCTCGCCGCGGCCCGGCTCGTCGTCGTCGCGGTCGTGGGGTCCGAAACCCATCGGTCGGTCCGCCATGGTGGTCAGCTCCTCGTCGCCGTCGCTGCGCCGCGGTCTGCTGCCTGACAGGATGACCGCGGCAGAGGCGGGTCGCGGCCCGCCGGTGCTCCGTCCAGACAACCACGGAAGGCCCCCGGTGAGTTCCTCGTCCACCGACCGACCCCGTGCTGAGCGCCCCCGGCGTTCGCGCACGGCGCAACCCGCCGCGCGCCGTCGCGGCGACCGCACCGGGCTGCCGGTCGTCGCCGTGGTCGGGGCCGGCGGCGAGCTCGG
>NZ_BAAHBM010000148.1:0-4261 GCF_054776675.1 Angustibacter aerolatus | reverse complement strand
GCTCGCGACCGAGACCGCCCGCGCGGCCCGGGCCGTGGTGCGCGGCGCGACCGTGCTGGCCCGGCCCGAGGTGCCCGACGCGGGTGGCCCGCTCGCCGTCGCCGGCGACCCGAGCGGCGGCGCCCTGCTGGTGCTCGCCGTCACCGATCCCGAGGCCGCCGACCTCGCGCTCGCGGCGACCCGCGGACCGTTGTCGCTCGTGCTGCACTGAGCCCGGATCAGGCGTCGGACACGGCCTCTCCCGCCTGGCCACGCGCTGCGCTACGTTCGGCCCGCACCTTCAACCACGCGAGGGATCGGAACGCACATGATCAAGGGCTTCAAGGACTTCCTGCTCCGCGGCAACGTGGTCGACCTCGCGATCGCAGTCGTCCTCGGCGGCGCGTTCGGTGCCGTCGTCGCCGCCTTCGCGAAGGACTTCATCGGCGGCCTGATCGGCGTCATCGGCGGCACGCCTGACTTCGGCGCGGCCGGCATCGAGGCCAACGGCAGCAAGATCATCATCGGCTCGACGATCAACGCGCTGATCTACTTCGTCATCGTCGCCGCAGTCGTCTACTTCGCGCTGGTCGTCCCGATGAACGCGCTGGCCGCCCGCCGGAAGAAGGGCCAGGAGCCCGAGACCGCCGCACCGAGCGAGGACATCATCCTGCTCACCGAGATCCGCGACCTGCTCCGCCAGCAGGGTGGCGCCGTCGACGCCCCCTCGACCACCGAGCCGCCGAAGACCCTCTAGCTCCGCCTGCCCAGCGCCCGCCCCGCACCTCGCGAGGCGGGCGCTGCGCGTTCGTCCCTCGCTGGCACGCTCAGGGCCAGACACAGCGCGGACGGCCGCGTCGGTTCGGACCCTGCCCGCTCTCTGCAGCCCCGGCACCGCCCTGCACCCGCAGCCAGCACCGCACATCGTGGCAACCGCGTCCGCTCCGGCGAAGGCCGTTGCCACGATGCCGCCACTCCCCACGCCGCAGCAGCCGAGGGCGTCAGTCCCAGTGCGGGGGACGCTGCTCGAGCAGCCAGCGGTCGTGCTCGTCGAGCGGTCGGGGGCGCTCGCCCCAGCCCTCGTCGGTGTCGTCGCGCGTCTGCTCGGCCGCCGGGCCCTCCCGCTGGGGCTCGGGCTCCGCAGCGGCAGGGGCCTCGTCGGCCTCGTGGCGGGGAGCGTCGGCGTCCGTCACGGGGCACCGCCGGTCTGCACGCGCGAGATCGAGGCGTCGAGGGCCGAGTCGACCGCTGCGCTGCGCCGGGTGAGGCCGAGCTGCTGGCGCGCGAGGGCAGCGAGCTCGTCGCGGGTGCGCAGCACGCCGTCGGAGCCGATCCAGGTCACGACGGCGTCGAGGTCGGCCTCGCTGTAGTCGCCGACGGGCAGGCCGGTCGGCACCCGCGGCCGCATCCCGCTGCGGGCCGGGGCGGGCGGCAGGACGTCGGCGCGGTGCACGTCGCTGTCCCACAGCACGTTCGGACCGCCCGAGGTCGCGACCTGCGGCGCAGGCTGCTCGACCGGGCTGTCACCGCCGGCACCACCCGAGCCGTCCGGCTCGGCGGGCTGGGCGGGCTCGGCCGGGACGTCGGCAGGCACCTCGTGCACCGGCTCCGGCACTGCCACGGGCTCCAGGGCCGCCAGCCGCTGGCGCTCGCGGGCGGCGGCGGCGCGCACCACCTGGTGCACGCGGGACACCTCGCGGGCGGGGTCGCGGAACACGTCGGTCGACCAGATGCGCAGGTGCGTCCAGCCGAGCCGCTCGAGGTGCTCGACCCGCAGGCGGTCGCGGTCGCGGGTCGAGGGCACGGCCGCGTACGTCGCGCCGTCCGACTCGACGGCGACCAGCAGCGGTCCGCCGCGCTCGCCGACGGCGAGGTCGATCGCGGCGCCGTGCGGTCCGACGTCGCGCCGCACCTCGAGCCCGTCGGGTGCGAGCAGCTCGGCGAGGTCGTCGACCACCGTCTCGCGCGCGACCGTGTCGTCGGCCTCGGACGGCGCGTCGTCGGCGCTGGTGAACACGCCGCCCGACCCGGCCCAGGCCATCAGGTCGCGCAGCAGCCGCCGGCCGGCGGCGGCCAGCCGCTCGGCGTCGAGGTCGGCCGCGGCGAACGACGACACGACGGTGAGCCGCGCCCGGGCGGCGGTGGTGGCGGCGAGCAGCCGCCGGTCGCCACCGGGGGCGGCGAGCGCGGCGCACCGGTGCTGCGCGCGGCCGTGCGGGGTGCGGCCGTAGCCGACGGCGAGCAGCACGGCGTCGCGCGAGAGCGAGCCGGCGCCGGTCAGGTCGGTGACGACGAAGCGTTCGGCGCCGCCGGCCAGCAGGTGGTCGGCCAGGCCGGGGTGGTCGGCGAGCGCCACGCGCAGGGCGTCGTCGACGCGCGCGGCGTGCCGGGGGTTGGTGGCGACGACGGCGAGCGTCTCGTCGGGGCGGGACGTCGCGTGCTCGAGCACCAGCTCGACGACGCGCGCCACCTCGGCCTCGGTGCTCTCGACGGCGTCGCCACCGGGGGCGAGCACGCCGGTGCCCTCCACCTCGTCGAGCCGGACGGCGACGTCGCGGTCGGCGGGCAGCAGCAGCGCCAGCAGCCGACCCTCGTGCCCGTGCCGGTTCGCGAGCGCCGGCAGCCGCGGGTCGACGACGCGGTGCACCCGCCGCAGCCGCACGGTGGGCAGCACGTCGCGCAGCGCGTCGAGCAGCGTGGGGCCGAGCGCGTCGGGCACGACGACCTCTTCGCCGGGGGCCGGCTCGGTGAGCTGCAGCGGCACGGGCGGCGGCGCGGCCGGGTCGCCGACCACGACGACCTGGCGGGCACGGGCGATCGCGCCGACCGCCACCTGCGGCAGCATGCCGGCGGCGGCGTGCAGCACGACCACGTCGACGGTGTCGTCGCCGGCGAGCACGTGCGGCACGGTGAGCGGGCTGAGCAGCCACACCGGGCGCGCGGCGGCGACGACGTCGGGGGCCGCGGCGTCGAGGTCGCGCAGCTCGAGGTGCAGCCCGATGCGCGCGGCCTCCTCGAGCAGCCGGGTGGCCTGCTGCGGGTGCGCGTCGAGTGCGGCGACCAGCCGCTCGGCCACGAGGCGGCGCACCTGCGGGGCCCCGGCGGCCACGTGCCGGGCGTCGGCGGCGGCGTACTCGCGGGCGATCACACGCAGTCCCTCGCCGTCGTGCCGGCCGTACGCCGGGTCGGCGGCGGCGACCTGCTCGAGCACCGACGTCCACCAGACCCGCTCGAGCTCGGCGCCGACGTCGTCGGGCTGCACGACGCGGGCGGCGAGGTCGGCCACGAGCGGCTCGAGCCCGGCCCCGGCGAGCTGCGCGCGCAGCGCGACCACGCGGGGCAGCACCGACAGGCCGGACGTCGCGCCGGCCAGCCGCTGCAGCCGCGCGGTGAGGGCGTCGACCGGCAGGGCGGCGAGGTCGCCACCGTCCGAGGTGCCGGTGAGCCGCCCACCCAGCCAGTCCAGCCCCTCGCGGACGCCGGCGACGAGCCGCTCGGTCTCGTCGAGCCCGGCCGGCAGCTGGGGGCGCGCGCCCGGCCCGACGCGCAGCTGCCACTGCTCGCGCTGCTCGTGCGCCAGGGCCAGCGCGGCGTGCAGGTCGTCGGGCGGGGGGCCGGGCCGCAGCAGCCGGCGCGCACGGGCGGCGAGCCGGCGACGCTGGTTCCAGCTGAGCTCCACCCCGTGCTGCGCGCGCCAGGTCGGCGTCGCGGTGGCGGCCACGGCGTCGGCGAGCGAGGTGTCGAACACCGCGGGCTGGAAGACCTCGAGCGTCTGCCGCACCGAGCCGACCAGCCCGACGGCCTCGACCCACGCGGCCACCGTGTCGGCGGGCGGCATGCCGGCCTGCTCGAGGAGCGCGGTGGAGCGGGCGCGGGCCGCCGGCAGGTCGTGCTCGAGCAGGCTGCGCACCAGGGTCAGCGCGCGCTGCACCTCGGCGTCGTCGACCAGCCGGGCGCCGAACCACGGGTCGTCGTCGGGGCTGACCCGGAAGGCGCCCAGCTCGGCGGCCTCGCGCAGCCGGTCGGTCAGCGCCGCGAGCTCGTCCCTGCCGAGCGCCTGCAGCCGCTTGCCACGCACCCGCACCCGCGAGCGCGGTGCGGGCCGGCGTCCGGTGAGGTCGGCGAGCGCGACCTGGGCGTCGAAGGCGCTGACCCCCCACGGCGCGCGACGGTCGTGCAGCGAGCGCACGTGCCCGGCGAGCGCGGCGCGGCGCGGCACCAGCTGCTCGAGCGCGTCGTCCGCCGCCGGCCGGGGCACCTGGCGCACCGCCTCGATCGAGGC
>NZ_BAAHBM010000147.1:0-4316 GCF_054776675.1 Angustibacter aerolatus | reverse complement strand
TCGCCCGCGGCCACGGCGAACACCGGCGACACCGCGGCGGCCGCGCACAGCAACGTCAGCGCCGCCGTCACGAGCAGCGCCCAGCCGCGCTCGGCGAGGAGCCGGCGCGGCGCGCGGCGCAGCAGCGGGTGCATGGCCGAGACCCTAGGAGACGGCACCGTCAGCCGTCGCGGATCAGGTCGCGGGCGTCTCAGGTGCTGGGCGGGGCTCGCCGAGCTTCACCAGGACGACGCCACCGAGCACCAGCGCGCCGCCGAGCAGCTGCACGGCGCGGGGCAGCTGGGCGAGCAGCAGCCAGGCGAACAGCACGCCGGCGGCCACCTCGAGCAGCGCGACGAACGAGGCCATCCGCGACCCGAGGCGGCGCCCGGCCGCGACGCCGACGACGTACGCGAGCGCTGCGGTCACCAGGCCCAGCACCAGCAGCGGCACCCACCACGCGACGTCCGCCCCGGCGTACTCGACGCTGGTGGTGGCGGCCCGCATCGGCAGCAGCCCGACCAGCCCCAGCAGGCCGAGCGCCAGGGTGCCCACGACGAGCCCGGCACCCACCAGCGCGACCGGCGGCAGGCCGGTGTCCTCGTCGGCCGACACGATGAAGTAGACCGCCGCGCCGACCATCGCCCCGAGCGCCCACAGGACGCCGGCCGGGTCGAGGTCGACGCCCGAGAGCAGGTCGAGCACGAGCACCAGGCCGAGCGCGGCGAGGGCGGCGCCGGCCAGGGTGAGCGGGCGGGGTCGTTGCCCGTGCCGCGCCCAGAGCCAGACCACGACGGCCGCGGGCGCGGTGTACTCGATGAGCAGCGCGGGCCCGACCTGCATGCGGGTCACGGCGGAGAAGTAGCAGAACTGCGCCCCGGCGACGGCGAGCAGCCCGTAGAGCGCGATGACGAACCCGTTGCGCCGCAGCAGGTTCCAGCGACCGCGCAGCGCCACGGCCGAGACCGGTGCCACCACGAGCGCGGCCAGCCCCAGCCGGGCCAGCACCACCGCGCCCGGCGTCCACCCGGTCTCGATGAGCCGGCTGGCGAGCGACCCCGACATGCCGAAGCTGGCTGCCGAGAGCACCGCGAGCCCGAACCCGGCCGCCGTCCGCGACCCGTCGCGCGCCGCGGCACCACGCTGCACGTCATCAGCCATCGTCGTCATGACTCATGACCGTAGGGCGGCCGGTGTAACGTGTCAACATGTTGTTCGCTCATGACACCGAGTGCGCGCTGCGGTCTGCGGTGTGGCTGGTGAACAGCGCCGAGCCGCCCGACACGCTCACCACCTCCGCGCAGCTCGACGCCTGGTTCACCGAGTTCGACTCCACCGGGCGGCACGACCGCGACGCCGCCGAGCTCGCGTCGGTGCAGGCGCTGCGGCCGGTGCTCCGCGAGCTGCTCACCAGCGACCGCGACCGCGCCGTCGAGCTGCTGAACCGGATGCTCGCCGACGCCCGCGCCGTCCCGCAGCTGGTGCGGCACGGCGACGTCGACTGGCACGTGCACGCCGTCCCCTCCGACGCGCCGCTCGCGACCCGCGTGCTCGTCGAGGTCGCGCTCGCCATGGTCGACGTCGTGCGCGGCGACGAGCTGTCGCGCCTCGGGGTCTGCGCCGACGACGACTGCGAGTGCCTGGTGCTCGACCTGTCGCGCAACCGCTCGCGCCGCTACTGCAGCACCACCTGCGGCAACCGCAACGCCGTCGCCGCCTACCGCGCCCGCCGCGCCACGTAGCCCTTCCCGGTACCGGTCGGCCGGGCTACGTTGCCGGACCATGACCACCGGGTCGCGGTCGGCGACGGCGTGGAAGGCGACGCGGTTCGTCGTCGGCCTGCTCGTGTCGACCGGTCTCTACTACGCGCTGCGGGCGGCCGGGGCGAGCGTGCGCGCGGCCCTGATCACCGGTGCGCTGCTGTCGATCGGGTCGGCGCTGGTGCCGCTGGTGCGCGGCGAGCGGCTCGACGGCGTCTCCGGGTTCCTGCTCGCGATGCTGGCGCTGGGCACCGTCGTGACCGTGACGCCCGGCGGCGAGCGGTTGCTGCTGGCCAAGGAGTCGATCGTGACCGGCGTCAGCGGCGCCTGGTTCCTGCTCAGCCTGCGCGGCGCCCGGCCGCTCAACTACACCTTCAGCCGCCCGATCGCCGAGGGCCGCCTGGGGTGGCCGCCCGGCTGGGAGGCGCTGTGGCACGACGAGCCCGCGTGGCGCCGGTTCTGGCGCCGGTCGAGCACGATCTGGGGCGTGGCCAGCCTGCTCGACGCCGTCGGCCGGGTGGTCATGGCCTGGCGGCTGCCGCCGGACGACGTCCCGGCGCTGGGCACGCTGCTGCTCGTCGGCACCGCCGTGCTGGTCAACGTGGTGACGACGACGGACGCCGCCCGCACCGGCCTGCTCGACCGCCGCTTGCGGTTCCACCGGCGGCCGGACGGCGCCGCGCAGGCCGGCTAGCCGTCGAGCCCGACCCGCAGCTCGCCGTCGGTGCGCTCTCGGACGTCGTCGACGCTCACCCCGGGCGCCAGCTCGCGCAGCACGAAGGCACCGCCGGCCGTGCCGTCGCCGGGCTCGACGTCGAGCACCGCGAGGTCGGTGATGACGCGGTGCACCACCCGGCGTCCGGTGAGCGGCAGGGTGCACTCGCGCACCAGCTTCGGGCTGCCGTCGCGCGCCACGTGCTCCATCAGCACCACGACGCGGCGGGCGCCGTGCACCAGGTCCATCGCCCCGCCCATGCCCTTGACCATCGCGCCGGGGATCATCCAGTTCGCGATGTCACCGCCGCTCGACACCTGCATGGCACCGAGGATCGCCGCGTCGACCTTGCCCGCCCGGATCATGCCGAAGCTCAGTGCCGAGTCGAAGAACGACGCGCCGGGCCGCAGCGTCACCGTCTCCTTGCCGGCGTTCACCAGGTCGGGGTCCTCGTCGCCCTCGTACGGGTACGGCCCGACGCCGAGGATGCCGTTCTCGCTCTGCAGCACCAGCTCGACGTCGTCCGGCACGTGGTTCGGCACCAGCGTCGGCAGGCCGATGCCGAGGTTCACGTAGTCGCCGTCGCGCAGCTCGGCCGCGGCGCGCGCCGCCATCTGCTCGCGCGTCAGCCCCATGCGCTCGCTCATGCCGAGACCCCCTCTGCTGCAACGGTTCCGGGACGGGGTCGGGTGGTGCGGCGCTCGATGCGCTTGTCGGTCGCCTGCTCCGGGGTGAGCGGCACCACGCGGTGCACGTAGACGCCGGGCAGGTGCACCGACCCCGGGTCGAGCTCACCGGGCTCGACCAGCTCCTCGACCTCGGCGACCGTGACGCGACCGGCCATGGCGCACAACGGGTTGAAGTTGCGGGCGGCGTCGCGGAACACGAGGTTGCCGTGCCGGTCGCCCTTCCACGCCCGCACCAGCCCGACGTCCGCGACGATCGCCCGCTCCATCACGAAGGTGGTCGGCACGCCGTCGACGTCGAACACGTGGGTCTCCTTCGGCGGCGACGACACCACGACCTCGCCGTCGGCGCCGTACCGCCAGGGCAGCCCGCCCTCGGCGACCTGGGTGCCCGCGCCGGTGATCGTGTAGAACGCCGGGATGCCGGACCCGCCGGCCCGCAGCCGCTCGGCCAGCGTGCCCTGCGGCGTCAGCTCGACCTCGAGCTCGCCCGACAGGTACTGCCGCGCGAACTCCTTGTTCTCCCCGACGTACGACGACACCATCCGGCGGATCCGGCCGGCCCGCAGCAGCAGCCCGAGGCCCCAGTCGTCGACGCCGCAGTTGTTCGAGACCACCTCGAGGTCGTCGGCCCCCTGCTCGAGCAGCGCCTGGATCAGCACGCTCGGGATGCCGCACAGCCCGAACCCGCCGACCGCCAGCAGCGACCCCGGCCGCACGTCGGCCACGGCCTCCGCCGCGGAACGGACCACCTTGTCCATCACGCCTCCACGTCTCGCCCGGCACGCGCCCTCGTCGCGCCGTCGCGCGGGCAGCCTCCCACCCCCGCCGCAGCCGGGTCGAACCGCCACCCCCGGCCCCGCGCGTGGTCGTCCGCTCAACCGGCCGCTGCCCGGTGCCGATGCGGCAGGGGTGCCGCGCACGCCCCTGACCCCGCTCGCCCTGCTCGCCGTCGTGCTGCTGGGCGGCTGCACCGACGACGCCGCACCCACCGCGACCCCCGCGACCCCGGCGGCCCCGGCGCCCGCGAGCGCCACGCCGCTCGCCAGCTCGACCGGCGCGCCCGCTCCCCCGACGCCGTCCACCGCCCGCCCCTCCGTGCCGACGTCCGCCCCGACGTCCCCGCCGGGTGACCCGGCTCCCGGCGCGACCTCGACGGCGACCGGCGCGGCGGTG
>NZ_BAAHBM010000146.1:0-4485 GCF_054776675.1 Angustibacter aerolatus | reverse complement strand
CGACCGCGCTCGGTCGCGGCGGGCTCGCGCTGGCCGAGTTGCCGGACGTCGCGCTGGCGGGCCTGGCCGCCGCCCGCGAGTCGCTGCGCGGCGTCGAGCTGGTGCTCGCCAGCGACGCCGACCTGCCGCTGCTCGGCATCCACGGGGCCAGCGCCACCGAGGCCGAGGGCCGTGGCGCCACCCCCGGGCAGGCGCAGGCTCTCGAGGCGGCGCTCGGCCGCTTCGCCGAGGTCGCCGAGCGCTCGCTCGTGGCCGGCCGCAGCCTCACCGGCCAGAAGCTCTCCGGCAGCGCCGGGGCCGGTGCCGGGGGCGGCCTCGGGTACGCGCTGCTGCTGCTCGGCGCCCGTCGCGCCGCGGCCGTCGACGTCGTGCTCGACGCCGTCGGGTTCGCCGACCGGCTCGCCGCCACCGACCTCGTCGTCACCGGTGAGGCCGTGTTCGGCTTCGACTCCCTGCGCGACGCCGTCGTCGCCGCCGTCGCGCAGGCGGCCACCGCGCGCGGCCTGCCCACCGTCGTCGTCGCCGAGGAGCTCGAGGTCGGCCGCCGCGAGGCCCAGGCCATCGGCGTCTCCGGCAGCTACGCCGTCCGCGACGCCCGCACCGGCGACCTCGAGCCCGCGCCGGCGCTCGCCGCGCGCACCGCCCGGGTGGCCCGCACCTGGTCGAGATGAGTCCAGATGAGTCGAGGTGGGTCGAGGTGACGCGCGTCGCGCGGGGAGGTGCCGCGCCGGCGGCGCGCACGACGTACGCTTGCGGAGGTGCACCTGCGGGTGCACCGAGGTGCACGAAGGCCGCGGGAACACCGTGACCGAAGAGGCGGTTGCCACCGGGGACCGCCGACTCGACGAGTAGGGACTGTGCCGATGACCGAGACCGCCCAGACCACCGAGGCCACCGAGGCCCCCGCGCACGAGGTGCTGCTCACCGACGTCGCGAGCGCCAAGGTCAAGAGCCTGCTCGAGCAGGAGGGTCGCGACGACCTGCGGCTGCGCATCGGCGTCCAGCCGGGCGGCTGCTCCGGCCTGATCTACCAGCTGTACTTCGACGAGCGCTCGCTCGACGGCGACCTGGTGCAGGACTTCGACGGCGTCGAGCTGGTCGTCGACCGCATGAGCGCCCCGTACCTCATGGGCGCCACGATCGACTTCGCCGACACGATCGAGAAGCAGGGCTTCACGATCGACAACCCCAACGCGCAGAGCAGCTGCGCCTGCGGCGACAGCTTCAGCTGACCGGTCGCCCGCACGGGCGACCACCAGAGCGACACCAGAGCCGAGCTGCCCCGCCGGCGAACCGACGGCCCCGGACCCCAGCGGTCCGGGGCCGTCGGCGTCCCCGCCCGCGGCCGGTAGCCTCACCTGGTGCAGATCGCCATCACCGGCTCCATCGCCACCGATCACCTGATGACCTTCCCGGGCCGGTTCGCCGACTCCCTGGTGGTCGAGCAGCTCGACAAGATCTCGCTGTCGTTCCTGGTCGAGGAGCTCGACGTGCGCCGCGGCGGCGTCGCGGCGAACATCTGCTTCGGCATGGCGGGCCTGGGCCTGCGTCCCCTGCTCGTCGGCTCGGTGGGCAGCGACTGGGTCGACTACCGCTCGTGGCTCGAGCGGCACGGCGTCGACTGCGGGTCGGTGCGGGTCAGCGAGCTGCGGCACACCGCCCGGTTCATCTGCACCACCGACGTCGACCAGGCGCAGATCGCGTCGTTCTACGCCGGCGCCATGAGCGAGGCACGCGAGATCGAGCTGCGCCCGGTGGCCGAGCGGGCCGGCGGCCTCGACCTGGTGCTGATCGGCGCCAACGACCCCGAGGGCATGCTGCGGCACACGGAGGAGTGCCGGGCGCTCGGCTACCCGTTCGCCGCAGACCCCTCGCAGCAGCTCGCGTTCGCCGACGGCCCGTTCATCCGGCGGCTCGTCGAGGGCGCCACCTGGCTGTTCAGCAACGAGTACGAGGCGCACCTCACCGAGCAGAAGACCGGCTGGACGGCGGACGAGGTGCTCGCCCGCGTCGGCACCCGCGTCACCACGCTGGGCAGCAAGGGCGTGCGCATCGAGCGCCGCGGCGAGCCCACGATCGAGGTGGGCGTGGCCCGCGAGCTGCGCAAGGCCGACCCCACGGGCGTCGGCGACGCCTTCCGCGCCGGGTTCCTGGCGGGCCTGTCGTGGGACCTGCACCCGGAGCGGTGCGCGCAGGTCGGCTCCATGCTCGCGACCTACGTGATCGAGACGATCGGCACGCAGGAGTACGAGATCGCGCGCGGCGGGTTCCTGCAGCGGTTCACCGACGCGTACGGCCCGGCGGCCGCCGCCGAGGTCGCCCCGCACCTGTCCGGCGTCCGCGCCTAGTCCGGACGCAGGCACTCGGTGGCACCCCTCGAGCCGCCGCGGACCGACTGGCTGCTCGACCTCTCCGCCGCCCGGCCCGGCGACGACCTCGTCGCGCTCGGCGCCGACCTGCGACCCGGCACGCTGCTGGCCGCCTACCGCACCGGCCTGTTCCCCATGGGCACCGGCCGTCAGGGGCGTCCGCCGCTCGGCTGGTGGTCGCCCGACCCGCGCGGTGTGCTGCCGCTCGACGGGCTGCGGGTGACCCGGTCGCTGCGCAAGGTGCTGCCGCGCTTCGACATCCGGGTCGACACCGCGTTCACCGACGTCGTGCTCGCCTGCGCCGACCCGACCCGCGACGGCCGCTGGATCACCCGCGACGTCGTCGAGGCGTACACCCGGCTGCACGACCTCGGGTGGGCGCACTCGGTCGAGGCGTGGGCGGACGGCGCGCTCGTCGGCGGGCTCTACGGCGTGGCCGTCGGCGGCCTGTTCGCAGGGGAGTCGATGTTCCACCGTGCCCGCGACGCCTCCAAGGCCGCGCTCGTCGCGCTGGTCGACCTGCTGCGCGCCGGGTCCGCGCCGGACCGCCGGCTGCTCGACGTCCAGTGGCGCACCGAGCACCTGGCGTCGCTCGGCGTCGTCGACGTCCCGCGCGAGCGCTACCTCGAGCTGCTCGCCGAGGCCGTGTCGCTGCCGCTGCCCCCGGCGTTCGGCGGGCCCGCGGGGTCCGGCGTCCGGTAGAGGCCGTCGGCGTAGTCCGCGCCGTAGTAGCGCTCGAGCTCCTCGAGCGGCTGGTCGGAGCGCTCGAGCGCCTTCGCGATCCGCGCCCGCGACTCGACGGCGTCGGGGTCCCACGTCGCCGGGTCCCAGACGTTCGAGCGCAGGAACGCCTTGCTGCAGTGGAAGAACGTCTGCTCGACGTCGACCACCATGGCCAGGTGCGGACGGTGCCCGCGCACGACCAGGTCGTCGAACCACGGCGCGTCGCGCACCAGTCGCGCCCGGCCGTTCACACGCAGCGTGTCGCCGCGGCCGGGCACCATGAACAGCAGCCCGACGTGCGGGTTCGACAGCACGTTCAGGAACCCGTCGACGCGTCGGTTGCCCGGGCGGTCGGGGACGACGAGGGTGCGGTCGTCGAGCGCCCGCGCGAAGCCCGGGGGATCGCCCTTCGGCGACACGTCGCAGGTGCCGTCGGCCGCCGACGTCGCCACCAGGCAGAACGGCGACGCGGCCAGCCACCGCCGGTGCACGTCGCCGAGCCGGTCGCGGTCCTTGGTGCGCGCGACGCCGACCACCTCGCCCATCAGCTCGCGCAGCTGCGCGGCGTCGGTGACCGGCACCTCGCCGTCGCGGCTCGTGGTGGGCTGCGTCGGCGGCGCGGGGGAGGGCTCGGTCACCGGCTCATGGTGTCGGCGCACCGAGCCGCACGGCAAGGCGCTCGCCGTCGGCGCCGAGGAACACGTGCCCGCGCATGCGGCACCAGGCCGGGACGTCGACGGCCGCCGCGGGGTCGGTCGCGAGCACCACCAGCTCGGTGCCCGCAGGCAGGTCGCGGGCCGCCGCGGCCAGCCGGATCACCGGCAGCGGGCAGCGCAGGCCGCGCGCGTCGACCTCGACCGGCTCCGCGGGTCCGGCCGCGGTCACAGCCGGTCCGCCCCGAGGGCCGCGCGCACCCCGGCCACCGCGCCGGGCAGGGCCGCGGCGACGACGGCGACGTCGTCCGCCGTGCCCTGCTCGACGTCGAGCGGCAGCGTCACCCGCACGTTGCCGTGGGTCAGCACGCCCATGGCCGCCAGCACGTGGCTCGGGTCGAGCGTGCTGGCGGTGCAGGCGGAGCCGGACGCGACCGCGAACCCCAGCCGGTCGAGCGCGTGCACCAGCGCCTCGCCGTCGACGTACAGGCTCGACCAGGTGACGACGTGCGGCAGCCGGTCGTCGGCGTCGCCCACCACCTCGGTGTCGGGCACGGCGGCGGCCGCCCCGGCGAGCACGGCCACCAGCTCGTGGACCGGCCGCGCGCGCCGCTCCCGGTGCGGCTCGGCGTCGAGCAGCCCAGCGGCGGCGGCCAGGGCCGCCGGCACGTCCACCTCGCCCGGCACCCGGCCCTGCTCGGCCTCATCCGCCGGACCGTCCGGGCGCCAGCGCGTGCCCG
>NZ_BAAHBM010000145.1:0-4590 GCF_054776675.1 Angustibacter aerolatus | reverse complement strand
GGCCTGCGACGCGGCAGCCGGCCGAGCAGCCGCCGAGCGCGCGGGCGGCCGACACGTCGGCGCCGGCGGGACCGTCGTCCCCGGGCCCCGAGGCGCGACCCGCTCAGCCTGCGGTGGTCGAGCCCGAGCCCGCCGCCGAGCCCGCTGCCGAGGTGACGGACGGCCCGGGGCAGCACGGTGTCGAAGCGATCCGCGCGGCCTGGCCGGGCGTGGTCGAGCGGCTGTTCGGCATGAAGAAGGCGACCTGGTCGCTGGTCAAGGAGCACGCGCAGGTGCTCGACTTCGACGGGCGCCGGCTGACGCTCGGCATCAGCTCGCCCGGCCTGACCCAGACCTTCCGGGCGGGGGCCCACGGCGAGTTCGTGCGGCAGGCGCTCATCGACGAGCTCGGTGTCGACGCGCTGGTCGACGCCGTGCACGGCGACGGCTCGGCCGCCCGCGGCGGGTCGCGCGCCGCTGCCGCGCCGGCGTCCCGGCTGCTGCGGCGGCCCGCACCCGGCCGTCCGACGACCGCTCGGCCGCGCCGGTCGAGCCGCCGGGCTGGGACGACGTGCCGCCGCCGACCGACGAGCCGGGCGACCCCGAGCCGGGTGACCCCGAGCCGGCCAGATCGCACGCGACGTCGGCCGCCGGCGACTCGGCCGGTTCGCCAGCCTCCGGTTCGTCCGGCTCCGGTTCGTCGGGGTCCGGCTCGTCCGGCTCGTCCGGCTCGTCCGGCTCGTCCGGCTCACGTGGGCCGTCCTCCGGGCTCTCGTCGTCCTCGTCGTCCTCCCTGGAGGCCGAGCGCGCCACCGCCCAGGTGGACCGGTCACCCCGGCGGGCCCCGGGCGCCGCGTCCGAGGGTCGTGGCTCGGCGACGGCCGTCGACGCCCCGCCCGCGCCCGCCCGCCGGTCGGCCGCGCCGCCCCCGCCCGAGCCCGTCCGGGTGCCGACGGTCTCGCCGGCCGACGACGAACCGGCCGACGACGACGTCGACGCCGAGGACTCGGGGATGGTGGGCCGGGCCGTGGTCGAGCGGCTGCTCGGCGGCCGCGTCATCGGCGAGAGCGACCGCTGAACGGATGCGTCGCGCGTCCCGGCGCGGGTTGTCGCACGCGGCACGTAGGGTGAGCGCGTGTACGAAGGCGTGGTCCAGGACCTCATCGACGAGCTCGGGCGGTTGCCCGGGGTCGGTCCGAAGAGCGCCCAGCGCATCGCCTTCCACGTGCTCGCCGCCGACCCGACCGACATCCGCCGCCTGGTCGACGCCCTGACGCAGGTCAAGGCGCGCGTCCGGTTCTGCGTGACGTGCGGCAACGTCGCCGAGGACGAGCAGTGCCGCATCTGCCGCGACCCGCGCCGCGACCCGACGGTGCTCTGCGTCGTCGAGGAGCCGAAGGACGTCGTCGCGATCGAGAAGACCCGGGAGTTCCGCGGCCGCTACCACGTGCTCGGCGGCGCGATCAGCCCGATGGACGGCATCGGGCCCGACGACCTGCGCACCCGCGAGCTCATGGTGCGGCTGGCCGACGGCGCGGTCACCGAGGTCATCATCGCCACCGACCCGAACCTCGAGGGCGAGGCGACGGCGACGTACCTGGCGCGGCTGCTCGGCCCGATGGGGCTGCGGGTCACCCGGCTCGCGTCGGGGCTGCCGGTGGGCGGCGACCTCGAGTACGCCGACGAGATCACGCTCGGACGCGCGTTCGAGGGACGGAGGCTGCTGGATGTCTGACCAGATCTGGGCCATGGACCGCAGCGACGCCGACCGGGCCGAGCTGAGTCGCCTGGCCGCCGACACCGCGCTCGACGTGCGGGCCTACCTCGAGGCGACGACCACCGTCGCGAGCGGCACCTCGCCCGACGTCGCGCTGCCGGTCGTGCTGCTGGCCACCAGCCAGGTGCTCGTCGCCGGTGCCAGGCTCGGCGCGATCACCGACGTCCTGCCGACCGAGCGCTTCGAGCCCGACTCCGGGCCCGAGCCGGACGTCGACCCGCTGCACGCCGGGCTGGCCAACGTGCTCGAGGGCATCGACGACTACGCGGACGTCGTCGACCCGGTGCTGCCGTCCGAGATCGCGGCGTTCTCGCTGTCTGGCGACATCGCCACCGTGGCGTCCGACCTGTCGCACGGCCTGCGGCACTTCGAGGCCGGCCGGGTCGACGAGGCCCTGTGGTGGTGGCAGTTCTCGTACCTGTCGAGCTGGGGCCTGCGCGCCGCCAGCTCGCTGCGCGTCGTCCAGTCGCTGCTCAGCCACCTGCGGCTCGACGCCGACGACGAGGTCGTCGCCGACGCGGAGTTCGACGCGCTGCACCCCTGAGCGGCGTCTCGGCATCCGGCCGATCGGCCCCCTCGCGCGAGCCGTCGGTAGAGTCCTCGGCGAACCCCGTCGGCACCACCGAGGAGCGCAGCACCGTGGGACTGGTCGTCCAGAAGTACGGCGGCTCCTCGGTCGCCGACGCCGAGAGCATCAAGCGCGTCGCCCGCCGCATCGTCGACACCAAGCAGCTGGGCAACCAGGTCGTGGTGGTGGTGTCGGCCATGGGTGACACCACCGACGACCTGCGCGACCTCGCGCAGCAGGTGTCGCCGCTGCCGCCGGCCCGCGAGCTCGACATGCTGCTCACCGCGGGCGAGCGCATCTCGATGGCGCTGCTGGCCATGGCGATCGCCGACCTCGGGCACACCGCCCGGTCGTACACCGGCAGCCAGGCCGGCGTCATCACCGACTCGGCGCACGGCAACGCCCGCATCATCGACATCACGCCGGGTCGCATCCGCACCGCGATCGACGAGGGCGCGATCGCGATCGTCGCCGGCTTCCAGGGCGTCAGCCAGGACACGAAGGAGATCACCACGCTCGGGCGCGGTGCCTCCGACACGACCGCGGTCGCCCTCGCCGCCGCCCTCGGGGCCGACGTCTGCGAGATCTACACCGACGTCGACGGCGTCTTCACCGCCGACCCGCGGATCGTGCCCGCGGCCCGCCGCATCGAGCGCATCACGAGCGAGGAGATGCTCGAGATGGCGGCCAGCGGCACCAAGGTGCTGCACCTGCGGTGCGTCGAGTACGCCCGCCGCTACGACATGCCGGTGCACGTGCGGTCGAGCTTCAGCCGCCGCGAGGGCACCTGGGTGACCGACAAGCCACTGGACGACAGGGACGGTGCCACCGTGGAGCAGGCGATCATCTCGGGGGTCTCGCACGACCGCAGCGAGGCGAAGGTGACCGTGGTCGGCGTGCCCGACCAGCCGGGCAAGGCGGCGGCGATCTTCCAGGCCGTGGCGGGCGCGGGCATCAACCTCGACATGGTGGTGCAGAACGTCTCGGCGGCCGCCACCGGCCGCACCGACGTCTCGTTCACCCTGCCGAAGTCGGACGGCGCCTCCGCCATGCAGACGCTGCAGGCCGCGCAGGCCGGCGTCGGCTTCGAGTCGCTGCAGTACGACGACCAGATCGGCAAGGTCTCGCTGGTCGGCGCGGGCATGCGCACCCACCCGGGCGTCACCGCGACCTTCTTCGCGGCGCTGGCCGGCGCCGGCGTCAACATCGAGATGATCTCGACGTCCGAGATCCGCATCTCCGTGGTCACCCGCGCGGACGACGTCGACACCGCCGTCCGCGCCGTGCACACCGCCTTCGGCCTCGACACCGAGGGCGAGGCCGTGGTCTACGGCGGCACCGGCCGCTAGACCCACCCCGCGCCGCCGGCGCGCACGCACCACCACGAGACCCGTCCGCTCACCCGAGCGGGCGGGTCTCGTCGTCGTGCCCCAATGAACTTGAACACGTTCAGAAAGGCGGCTACCGTCGTCTTGAACACGTTCAACACGACCTCCGGAGGCTCTCGTGCACGCGGTCCTGACGACCTATCTCTGCTACACCGTGGTGAGCCTCGGGCTGACCGCCTGGGTGGCCCGCACCCTGTTCCGCAACGGCGCGCTGTTCCTGGTCGACGTCTTCGACGGCGACGCCGAGATGGCCCGCGCGGTCAACCGGCTGCTCGTGGTGGGGTTCTGGCTGATCAACCTGGGCTACGTGGCCTTCGCCCTGCGGATCGGCTCGGACGTTCCGGACGCCCGGGCTGCGGTGGAGGCCCTCTCGCGCAAGCTGGGTGGGGTGACCCTGGTGCTCGGCGCGATGCACTTCGGCAACCTGTTCGTGCTGCAGCGCATGCGTCGACGCAACCGGCTCGTGCACCAGCCGGTGCCGCCGGTGCCCCCGGCGCAGTACGGCCCGCCCTCCGCCTGGGCCGCGCCGGGCGCACCGGGTGCCTGAGCCCGAGGCGGTCACCGAGCTGGTCGTGCTGTACGACGCCGACTGCCCGCTGTGCCGCTGGGTGCGTGGCTGGCTGGGCGGCACGCCGCTGCTGGTGCCGCTGCGCTGGGTGCCGTGCGGGTCGGAGCAGGCGAGGCGGCTGCTGCCGTGGCTCGACCACGACCGCACCCGCGGCGAGCTGACCGTGGTCGGCAGCGGCGGCCGGGTGTGGACCGCGGGCGACGCCTGGATCGTCTGCCTGTGGGCGACCGCCGCGCACCGCGGGCTGGCCCAGCGCCTGGCCACCCCGGCGGGCCGGCCGACGGCCCGGGCGGTCGCGCTCGCCGTGGCC
>NZ_BAAHBM010000144.1:0-4718 GCF_054776675.1 Angustibacter aerolatus | reverse complement strand
CGGCTGCACACCGCGGCGGCCGCGGGCCTGGCGCCGGACGACGCGCTCGGCCGCCCCCGCGCCCGCGACGAGGCCCCGCGCGACCTGGGCGGACCGCAGCTCGCCGCTCCCGGCGGGGCCGAGCTGTCGTCGCGACTCGACGGCCTGGCCACCCTGCTGCGCGCCGACGGACCCGCCCTGGTGATCGCTGCGCTCGCGCACGCCGAGGTGCTGGCCCTGCGTCCCTTCGTCGCGGGCAACGGCGTGGTGGCCCGGGCGCTGCAGCGGGCGGTGGTCGTCGAGCGCGGCCTCGACCCCACCGGCGTGGCGGTGCCCGAGGTCGGTCTGCTCGCGGCCGGCCTGCCGGCCTACGCGGCGGCGCTGGGCGGGTACGTGCGCGGCACGCCGGAGGGGGTGGCGGGCTGGCTGGTGCACGTCGCCGACGCGGTCACCGCCGGCGCCGGCGAGGGCGTGCGGGTCGCCGACGCGGTGCAGGCGGGGCGGCTCAGCGGCGGGTGACGTAGCTCGTCGGCGTCGGCAGCGGCGAACGGGTCGACGACGGCTCGCGCGAGCAGAGCGTCACCGCCGCGAGCGCCCCCAGCCCGGTGGTGGCCAGCTCGACCTGGTGCACCGTGCCGTCCGCGGTGCGCACCGGCACGCTCGGCCACCGCGGCTGCTGCGAGGAGCAGTCGAGCAGGCCGGTGACCGCCACGAGGATGCTGCCGTTCGGCGCGATCCGGCTGGTGTTGCCGCCGGCCACGTCGACCCGCGGCCGACCCGGGCGCGGCCGGTCGCCGAACAGCGAGCCCACCACCGACACCGGCTGGTCGCCGTAGTTGATCAGCCGCACGCTCAGGCCGACCACCCGGCGTCCGCGGAAGGCGTAGTCGTTCATCGTGGTCACCTCGGCGACCACGGTGGCCTTCGCGCGCGCCGCCTCGCGCTGGGCGGACCGCTCGCGCGCGCCGCCGAGCGCCAGCCCCGCGACCAGCCCGACGACGAGCGCGGCCACCACCGCGCCGAGCAGCAGCGGCTTGCGGTGCCGGGCGATCAGCGCCGCGGGGCGCCGGCGCCACTCGGGTGCAGGTGCGGGCGGGTCGAGGTCGCGCGCCGTGGGCAGCTCGTCGAAGGAGAACGGCTCGACCGGCTCGTCGGGCTGGACGCCGGCGGACGGGGGCCGCCCGCCGACGTCCAGCACCTCGAAGCCCATGGCGCCAGTGTGGGCGCGTGCGGCGCCCGGCGCGACGGGGGCGCGATCAGGGCAGGAAGTAGTTCGGGTTCGGCAGCTTGAAGGTGCGGTCGGCGTACCCGCCCTTCAGATCGCTGTACTGGTCACCGAAGTTGGCGACCACGTCGTACCCGAGCGACTCCAGGTGCTTCCGCGTCGCCGACTTGTAGTGGATCGTCGTGCACTTTCCGCCCGGGTCGCCGGCGCAGGCGGCCTGCAGGTAGTCGGGGTAGTCGGCCACCGCGGGCTTGGTGAACAGGCCGTCCTCGCCGCCCTTCAGCGCGGTCGGCGCGGCGAACCCGGCGTCGACACCGACGCCGTCCGCCGTCAGGTTGCCGAGCGTCGCGGCCTCCTGCGTCGACGGGCGCCCGGTCAGGTAGACCACCGCGTACCCACGCTTCGCGGCGTACCGGCTGAGCTGCTGCATGCCCGGCACCGCGGGGAACAGCTGGCCGTCGACGTACTTCGCGTTCGACACCGGTTCGTAGGCCCAGTTGCTGGCGATCTCGTAGTTCCACGTCACCAGGGAGGTGTCGTCGACGTCGAGCACGATCGCCCGCTGCTTCGCGGTGTGCCGGCCGTGGCTGCGGGCGGCGAGGTACGCCGTGCCCTTCGCCGCGACCTTCGTGGCCTCCCGCACGTAGTTGCTGCGGGGCCCGACGACGCCGGTGCCCAGCGGGTCGCCGTAGTAGTTGCGCAGCTGCTGGCGCAGCACGTCGATGTTCGTGACGTCGCGCTCGGTGCGCGGCGTCGAGGTGTGGATGGCGGGCTGCTGGGTGGCGCCGACGGCGACCCCGCCGCCCACCAGGCCGAGCGAGAGCAGGCCGGCGCCGACGGCGACGGAGCGGCGGGTGAGCCGCCGGGACCAGGTGGGACGCGACACGGGGGCCTCCGGGCAGGGCGTGCAGGTGGGACGGACCGGCACAAGGTAGACCCTGCGGCGGGCCGGGCGGCAGCGCGTGCGCCGTCAGCAGTCGCGCTCGAGCGCCGCGCCGACCAGGGCGGTGAGGTCGACCCCCATCGACGAGCGCAGGCCGGTGCTGCCGGCGCGCGGGGCCGACTCGACGACCAGCACGAGCACCCCGCCGCCGCCCTGCAGCACGCTGTCGAGGTCGCGGGTGCAGGTGCCGCCCTTCACCGTCACCGCGAGCTGTCGGTCCTCGTGGGCGCCGACCCGCAGCGGCAGCGCCGGGCGGGTGCTGAACGACACCACCTCGCTCGACGCGAGCGTCTGCGGCGACGACGAGTCGAGGAACACCGTGACGGCCAGGTCGCTGGGGTTGCTGATCAGCAGCTGCGGGCGGTCGAGGCTGCCCCGCAGGTCGATCGTCGGCTCGCGCCCGGGCCGGTCCGCGCGGCACAGGTCCCTCGGCACCAGCCGCTCGGTCTGCCCGCGCCGCACCGCCGTCGGCCGCACCACGCCGTCCTGCGTGCGCAGCGGCAGCCGCAGCTGCAGCTCCTCCCGGTCGCTGCAGTCCAGCAGCGTGCGCACCGACATGGCGATCTGCTCACCGGGCTGCATCCGCGCCGTCCCGCCGAACGTCTCCACGACCGGGCGTCCTGCCTCGGGCCGGCTGCCGCGCGGCGACTCCACGACGTCCACCACCCGCGGCCCGGCGTTGAACGCCTGCACGACCACGTCGACCGACAGCCCCCCGACGGCCGGCGACAGCGTGTAGCTCTGACTGAGGGCGGTGACCGCGAGCGTCGAGCGCAGGCGGGCCTCCTGCTCGCTCCGGGCGTGCCGGTTCGCGAGCGCCGAGCCCACCGACGCGCCCAGCAGCAGGGCGACCAGCACCGCCGCGACCGACGTGCGGTGCGTGCGCAGCGCCGCCCACCAGCCGCGCGGGTCGACCTGCCGGGCCGGCGGGGGCGGCACCGGCGGGAGGTCCTGGAACGCGACGACGGGGACCTCGGGCGCACCGCCCGCGGCCGGCGTCGTCGCCGCTGCGCGCACCGGCGCGTGGCCGCCGGCGTCGAGGACCTCGTAGCCCACGGGGCCAGTGTGCCCCCGGCACGGAGACGGCGCCCCACCGTGCGGCGGGGCGCCGTCGTGCGCGGTCGTCGGGTACCAAGCGTGCAGCTGGTCGGCGGAGCGGGACGAGCCCGCGACGTCCGGTCCATCAGTGGACTGCCCGCGCGTGGGTTCCGAGAGGGCCGTGCCGGGTCGCCGGCTGGGCCGGCGGCTCCCCACCTGTGTACTCCGCCCGACCGGTGAGCGGAAGACGTCACGGCACCCGGTCGCCGGGTGAGCACGACACGCCGGTGTCGACACGCCGAGCGGCCCCGCGAGACGGCGACACGGTGAATTGCCATCGGGCCGTCGGCGGGTGGACACTCGACGGGCCGGCCCCTCGGGGCCTGGCCATGGCCGCTCCGTCTCATCCCCCCCGAGCCGGACCGGCTGGACGGCCCCCGTTGTCCCCCCGACGGGGGCCGTCACCTCTTCTCTCTGCTGTGGACCGCGGCCTGTGGACGACGACGGCCGTCCACAGCGGACGACGGGCACGCCGCGGGCTCGGCCTCGCACGGTGACGGTGGACGGGTCCCGCCCACCGAGCCCGGAGCCCGCCCGTGCCGCACCGCCGCACCCTCCCCTCCACCACCCCGCCCGCGGTCACCGCGCTGACCGACGACCCGTCGCTGCTCGACCAGCTCGACCGGCTGGCCGCCGCCGCCGGCGCCGCGCTGCACCGCCTGGGTGCCGCCGACCCCTGGCCCGGCAGCGGCCTGCTGCTGCTCGGGTCGGACGCCGCCCGCCGCGCCTCGCTGCGCGGGAGCCGCCGACGACCCGGGCTGCTCGTCGTCACCCTCGACCCGCCCGACCTGGCCCTGTGGGAGGCGACGTCCGCGCTCGGGGCCGAGCGGCTGCTGCACCTGCCCGCACACCACGTCGAGCTGGCCGAGCTGGTGGCCGACGCGGTCGAACCCGCCGGCCGGGCGCGGGTCGTGGGCGTGCTGGGCGGGTGCGGCGGGGCCGGCGCCTCGGTGCTGGCCGCCGCCCTCGCGACCACTGCCGCGGACGCCGGGCACCGGGTGCTGCTCGCCGACCTCGACCCGCTGGGCGGCGGGGCCGACGTGCTGGTCGGCGCCGACGACCTCACCGGGCTGCGCTGGGGCGACCTGGCCCGGGCTCGTGGCCGCCTGCCCGCCGCGAGCGTGCCCGACCTGCTGCCGCGGCTGGCGTCGCTGGCGGTGCTCGGCTACGAGCGCGGCGCACCGGTCGACCTGCCGCCGGCCGCGGTGGAGGCGGTGCTGCGCTCGGCGTCCCGCGGCCACGACCTCGTCGTCCTCGACCTGCCGCGGCACGACGACCTCGCGACCGCCCGGGCGCGCGCCCTCGTCGACGACCTGCTCGTCGTGGTGCCGGCCCGGGTGCGCGCGGTGGTCGCCACCGGCCAGCTGCTCACCGCCCTCGCGCTGACCGGCGCCCCGGGCGACGCGGCGACCCCTCGCCTCGTCGCCCGCCGCGCACCCCGCGACCCGCTGCCGGCCCGGGCCTAGGCCGACA
>NZ_BAAHBM010000143.1:0-4721 GCF_054776675.1 Angustibacter aerolatus | reverse complement strand
AGCTCGCGGACGGCGTCGCGCAGCAGCTGCTCGGTGCGCCGGCGGGCCAGCCGCGCCCGGGCGTACCGCGGGCCGAGCGAGCCGAACCCGTCGACCACCTGCCACAGGTCGTGCGCCCGGCGGGCCTGCTCCTCGGGGGTGCCGGGCACACCGGCCCAGTCGAGCACCGCCCGGCCCAGCACGACCGCGGCCAGCGGCTGCACCGCCCGGGGTGCGCCGGGACGCAGGGCCGCCAGCTCGGCGTCCCACGAGGCACCGGCGCGGGCGCGGACGTCGCGCACGGCGTCCCAGGTCAGCAGCCGCAGGAACATGCCCTTGCGCGCGGCGTGCAGCTCGTCGTCCAGGCCGTGCACCGCGCCGCGGCCGAACAGCGCGTCGCTCGTCGGCCTCGGCACCGCGCCGTCGCGCCTGGTCAGCTCGAGGTCGTAGAACACCGCCGCGCCGGCCTCGCCGCCAACCAGCACCGCCCGGCGACCGGCGACCCTCGTCTCGACCGCGGGCCGGCTGCCCCGCAGGCCCGGCCCGAACCGGTAGCCGCGGCGGAGCAGGGTCAGGGAGCGGTCGGTCGGCACGCCTTCACGGTAGGTCGCCCGCCCGGCGCCGCACCTCCCGGCGACCGCCGGCTGCGTCACCGTCGTTCACCGCGCGCGCCGGCCCGGCAGACCCGAGGATCGTCGACGTGAACGCACCCTCCTCCAGGCCCTACCCGCTCGGCGTGACCCTCGTGGACGGCGGTGCGAACGTCGCCGTGTACTCCGAGTCGGCCGAGGCCGTCGACGTCGCCGTCTTCGACGAGTCGGGGGCCGAGCAGACGGTGCGGCTCGACGACCGCGACGGCCACGTGTTCCACGGCGTCGTCGCGGGCATGGGTCCGGGCACGCGCTACGGCCTGCGGGTGCACGGCCCCTGGGCCCCCGAGCGGGGCCTGCGGTACAACGCGCACAAGCTGCTGATCGACCCGTACGCCAAGGCGATCGAGGGCGCGTGGGACTGGGACGAGAGCGTCTTCGGCCACACCTTCGCCGACCCGGAGGCGTTCAACGACGCCGACTCGGCGGCCACGTCACCGCGCTGCGTCGTGGTCGCCGACGACTTCGACTGGTCCGGTGACGTCGCGCCGGCGACCCCGCTGCGCGACACGGTCGTCTACGAGGTGCACGTGAAGGGCTTCACGCAGCAGCACCCCGACGTGCCGGAGGAGCTGCGCGGCACCTACGCCGGCCTCGGCCACCCCGCGGCGATCAAGCACCTGACCGACCTCGGCGTCACCGCGGTCGAGCTCATGCCGGTGCACCAGTTCGCCCAGGACTCGCACCTGCTGGAGAAGGGCCTGCGCAACTACTGGGGCTACAACTCCATCGCGTTCCTGGCGCCGCACAACGAGTACAGCGCCGCCGGCGACGACGGCGGCCAGGTCGACGAGTTCAAGGCGATGGTCAAGGCCCTGCACGCGGCCGGGCTCGAGGTCTGGCTGGACGTCGTCTACAACCACACCGCCGAGGGCAACCACATGGGCCCGACGCTGAGCCTCAAGGGCATCGACAACCCCTCGTACTACCGGCTGGTCGACGACGAGCGCGCCAGCTACTTCGACACCACCGGCACCGGCAACAGCCTGAACGTGTCGCACCCGGCGGCGCTGCAGCTGATCCTCGACTCGCTGCGCTACTGGGTGACCGAGATGCACGTCGACGGGTTCCGGTTCGACCTGGCGACCACGCTGACCCGGCAGGGCGGCGAGGCCGACGTGCACAGCGCGTTCCTCGACATCGTGCACCAGGACCCGGTGCTGTCGCGGGTGAAGCTCGTCGCCGAGCCCTGGGACACCGCCGGCTACCAGGTGGGCGGGTTCCCGGCCCGCTGGTCGGAGTGGAACGGGAAGTTCCGCGACGACGTCCGCGACTTCTGGCGGGGTACCGAGGGCGCGCTCGGCGAGATCGCCCAGCGCATCGCCGGCAGCGCCGACGTGTACCAGGCCGACGGCCGCTCGCCGCTGTCGAGCGTCAACTTCGTGACCGCCCACGACGGCTTCACGCTCGCCGACCTCACGGCGTACGACGACAAGCACAACGAGGCGAACGGCGAGGACAACCAGGACGGCGAGTCCGACAACCGCTCGTGGGGCTGCGGCGCCGAGGGCGACACCGACGACGAGGGCGTGCTCGCCCTGCGCGGCCGCCAGCGGCGCAACCTGCTCACCACGCTGCTGCTGTCGTCGGGCGTGCCGATGCTGCTCGGTGGCGACGAGCTCGGCCGCACCCAGGGCGGCAACAACAACGCCTACTGCCAGGACGACGAGATCAGCTGGTTCGACTGGGAGGCAGTGGGTTCGGCCGAGCACCAGGAGCTGCTGGCGTTCACCCGGCAGCTCATCGCGCTGCGCCAGGAGCACGACGCGCTGCGGCCCAAGTGGTACGGCGACGGCAACCGCGGCGTCCGGTTCGTGCGGGCCGACGGCGCCGACATGGCGGTCGCCGACTGGACCGACCCGCGCAACAAGGCGATCACCGTGGTGTTCCCCGGCGACGCGACCACGATCCTGCTGCTGCTCAACGCCTCCGACGGCGTCGTGGAGTTCACGATCCCGCCGAACCTGGGCAGCGGGCGCTGGCAGCTCGAGCTGTCGAGCGACCCCGAGCAGGAGGTCGCCAAGCGCGTCGAGACGCTGCTGGTCTGCGACCACTCGGTGACGGTGCTGCGCAGCGCCTGACCCCCTAGGCTCTGGCGCATGAGCGTCGTCGTGGGCTACGTGCCGACCACCGCAGGGTTCCAGGCCGTGACCGAGGCGCTGCGCGAGGCGCAGTGGCGCGGCACCGACCTGGTCGTCGTGAACGTCGTGGGCACCGCGGGGTACACCACCCCGACGGCCGCCGACGACCAGGACCTCGACGCCCTGGAGGTGCGCCTCGCCGAGAGCGGCGTGCCGCACACCATCCACCGGCTCGACGTGTCGGCCGAGGACGCCTCCGACGAGATCCTCCGGCTCGCCGACGAGACCGACGCCGAGCTGATCGTCGTCGCGATCCGCCGCCGGTCGGCCGTCGCCAAGGCGATCCTCGGCAGCAACGCCCAGCGGGTGCTGCTCGGCGCGCGCTGCCCGGTGCTCGCCGTCCGCCCGACGGAGTAGCCACAGCACGAACGTTGCCGGTCGCCGGCAACGAAGGGACACTGGACGTGTCCGGAGACCGACCTGGTCTGCCGAGCACGTGCAACCGCATCCTGGACGGGATCCCCCTGCACCCCTTCGTGAGGAGACCGTCGTGGACGTCCCGTTCTGGCTCTGGGCGGTGTTCGGCGCCGTCGTGGTCGGCGGCCTGACCATCGACCTCGTCGCGCACCGCGGCGCCAAGACCATCGGCTTCAAGGAGGCCGCGGTCTGGAGCGGCGTCTGGGTCGGCCTGTCGATCGCCTTCGCGGTCGTGGTCGGCGTCGTCGTCAGCCCCGACGCGGCCCTGAGCTTCGGCACCGCCTGGTTGCTGGAGAAGAGCCTCTCCGTCGACAACCTGTTCGTGTTCGCGCTGATCTTCGGGTACTTCAAGGTGCCCCGCGCCTACCAGCACCGCGTGCTGTTCTTCGGCGTCATCGGCGCCCTGGTGTTCCGCGGCATCTTCCTGGCGCTCGGCGTCGCCGTGGTCGAGCAGTTCACCGCGATCCTGTTCGTCTTCGCCGCCATCCTGCTCTTCAGCGCCTGGAAGCTGATGCGCGGTGACGACGACTCGTTCGACCCCGGCAGCAGCCGCGCCGTCCGCCTGCTGCGCCGGGTCGTCCCGGTGCGCGACGAGTACGCCGGCACGAAGTTCTTCGTCCGCGAGGCCGGCCGCCGCGTCGCCACCCCGCTGCTCGCCGTCGTCGTCGCCATCGAGGCCGCCGACCTGGTGTTCGCCGTCGACAGCGTGCCCGCGGTGCTCGCCGTCAGCAGCGAGACCTTCATCGTCTACACGAGCAACGCGTTCGCGATCCTCGGCCTGCGGGCGCTGTACTTCCTGCTGTCGGGCATGCTCGAGCGCTTCCACCTGCTGTCGAAGGGCCTGGCGATCATCCTGGGCTTCATCGGCGTCAAGCTGCTGCTGCAGGCCGCGCACGAGACGATCAGCACCTCGGTGCCCGAGATCCCGACGCTCGTCAGCCTCGGCGTCATCGTCGTGGTGCTCACCGCCTCGGTGGTCGGCAGCCTCGCCCGGCCCGCGCCCGCCGTCGAGCACACCGACGACGAGCCCGCCGAGCCCGCCGAGCCCGCGCGGCCCGTCGACCACGCCGGGGAGCGCTGACCGCGTGAGCGAGCGCCCGGACCTCGACGCGATCGCCCGCGGTGCGGCGGACGACGCGGGCGGCCTCGACGTCACGCTGCTCGGCGACTTCCTGCCGACGGTGGTCGCGGCCGCGCAGTCCGGGCGCACGCTCGAGCCGACCGAGGTCGAGCGGTACGGCCGGCACGGCGCCGACGCCGCGCTGGCCGGCGTGCCGCTGCGGGCGCAGGTCGACCTCTACCTGTCGGCCAGCTGGCGGCTCTGGGACGAGCTGCCGGGGGTGCGCGCCGGCTCGGCGGCGCAGGTGCGCGCCGCCGGGCTGGCCGTGCTGCGGGCCGCGGACGACGGCGTCGCCGCGCTGGCGGAGGGGTTCCAGCTCGCCCGGGCCGACCTGGCCCGGCGGCTCGACGAGGAGCGGCGGCAGGTCTTCGAGGCGCTGCTCGCCGGCGGCGTCGTGGCCGACGACGTGGTGGG